>CALIKL010000093.1 GCA_938018055.1 uncultured bacterium | reverse complement strand
CTGCGCCGATAATCATGGCAGCCACGATGCTGGCAATATAGGAGTCTATTAGGTCGGCGCCCATTCCAGCAACATCACCCACGTTATCGCCTACGTTGTCAGCAATCGTAGCCGGGTTGCGGGGGTCATCCTCCGGAATGCCTTCGTAGACTTTACCGGCGAGATCAGCACCGACGTCCGCAGCCTTCGTGTAGATCCCGCCTCCAACGCGAGCAAAGAGGGCGATGGAGGACGCGCCGAGCGAGAAGCCTGAGATGACACTGATGACTTTGACGATGTCCCATGACGTTGCCGAGTCGTAGGCAATGAAGAGGCCACCAAGGCCAATCACGCCGAGGCCAACAACGGAGAGACCCATCACGAGTCCACCCGAAAATGCAACATTCAGCGCTTCGCCAAGACCGGTGCGAGCAGCATTGGTCGTGCGGACGTTGGCTTTCGTTGCCACCGTCATACCAACAAATCCGGCGAGAGCGCTACAGAACGCTCCGACGATGAAGGAGACGGCAATCATCCACGAGGAGCTTTCCTGGCCGGCATTGGCAAACGCCAACAGGGCAGCGACTACTACGACGAAAACAATCAGTACGCGGTATTCCTGACGAAGGAAGGCGCGGGCGCCCTCCGCGATGGCCGTGGCCAGTTCGGCCATTACGTCAGTACCGACGTCCTGTTTGTTGATCCACTGGGCGCGGGTGAACGCGTACAATAGAGCGATCACACCGGTGACGGGGACCAGATAGGTGAGCGTTGTGATATCCATTTGAAATGGTTTTCCGGATGAATGAACGCGTTCTCCCAAGCCGAGAGAACTGCAGAAAACTTGAATCCGCTGAAATTAGCCCCTGAGGGCCTCTTTTTGTATTGGTTAACCAAGAATTCGCCAGCCAAAAAAAGCCTGCCTGATGCTGGCTGGAAGCGCTTCCGATAAAAGCGCGATCAGTGACCTGTTTGGAACATCGAATCCTTAGCCATTGAACCGGTTCATAGCCGTAACGATACCGTCCGTCACGAAGGTCAGCGCCGCGTCGCGAGCACGCTCGATGGCGGGGCCTATCAGCGTACGCTCCTCATCAGTGAACTGCTCCAGCACATACTCCGCCTGACGGCCCTGTCCGAAGTCATTTCCGACACCGATGCGCATCCGCGGGAAGTCGTTCGAATCCAACCAGTCGATGATATCGTCGAGGCCATTGTGACCGCCAGTGCCGCCTTTCTGTCGTATCCGGATCACGCCGGTATCAAGGTGGATATCGTCAACGATAACGAGGATATCCTGGGAACTGACCCGGTTGCGCCGCAAGAGCTCGTCGACGGCCAGGCCACTCCGGTTCATATACGTCTGTGGGGCGGCAAGCATCAATTTGCGCCCGCGCCAACGACCATTGGCAATCGCTGACTGGCCTTTGTCCTTCCAGTCTGCACCGATCCGATCTGCAATGGCCTCCACCACCTCAAACCCGATGTTGTGGCGTGTCCCCTCGTATTTGATACCAGGGTTGCCCAGTCCGATGATGATGCGGTTCGAACCGGCCGGTGATTTTCGCGAAAACAGGCCCATGACAGTGCGGGAGTGGGATCCTGGTGAACAAAAAGACCGGGGCTTCCACTGGAAGCCCCGGTCCCAGGCTATGCCCATTCAAGACCGGGAAAAGCAGAGTAATTACTCAGCTGCTTCCTCTGCAGAAGCTTCGCCTTCACCACCTTCGGCGCCTTCAGCACCTTCTTCTCCTTCTTCATCCTCGTCATCATCAAGAGCGATGACCAGACGCGGACGACGGATGGAAACGAGCGGAGAGTCGGCAGGAGCGAGGATCTCGAGTCCTTCGTTCTCCATGTCGCGCACGAGGATACGCTGACCAATCTTGAGATTGGAAACGTCGACCGTGAACGACTCTGGGAGTTTCTTGGGTAGGCAACGGATGGCGATCTTGTGGACAAATTCCTGCTGGATTCCACCATTACGCACACCGCGGGCCGTTCCTTCGTAGTGAACAGGCACCTTGATTTTGACTTTCTCGCTCTCATGCAGAACGATGAAATCAACGTGGGTAACCTTGTCGGTCACCGGGTGCATCTGAAAATCCTTGAGGACGCAGTCGTAGGTCGTGCCATCGATGATGATATTGACACGGTGAAATTTGTCCGTGTAGATCAGGTCGCGGAGAGCAAGTTCCGGGACCTGAAAGGCGCGGGGCTCTTCGCCGTGTCCGTACAGCACGCATGGGACTTCTTCCGCCTTACGAGCGGCTCGTGCAGGCGCCTTGCCGGCTTCGCGCGCTTTGGCTTCGAGCGTGATGACTTCCATGACTTCTTTACCGTTGTGTGTTTCGTTGTATATCAGGAATCGAAAAGGGTCGAGATCGATTCGTCGGTGTAGATGCGGCGAATGGCGTCCGCAAAAATTTCGGAAACGCTTACCACCTGAATCTTGTCCAGGGCGCGTTGCAGTGGGATCGTATCGGTGACCACCAGATGCGAAATCGCAGAGGCTTCGATACGATCGTAGGCCGGCCCGGAAAGCAGAGCATGCGTTCCAGCGGCTAGAATTTTGAGCGCGCCAGCGTCCCGCAGGGCGTTGGCTGCATTGGTGAGCGTGCCCGCCGTATCGATCATGTCATCGATGAGCAGCACGTTCTTGCCTTCAACCTCACCAATGATGTGCATCACTTGCGCAACATTCTGTGAGGGGCGGCGCTTGTCAATGATAGCCAGGCCTGCACCCAATTTCTTGGCGTAGGAACGGGCCATTTTGACACTTCCTACATCAGGGGCTACTACGACCAGATTGTCGAGCTCCAGGCTGCGGAAATAGTCGGCAAAAACCGCAGAGCCATACAGATGATCCACAGGGACATCAAAGAATCCCTGGATCTGGGAAGCATGAAGGTCCATGGTCAACACGCGATCCACCCCTGCCGTCGTGAGCAGGTTAGCCATCAGTTTGGCAGCGATCGAAACGCGAGGCTGGTCTTTGCGCTCCTGACGGGCATACCCGAAGTACGGGATCACCGCGGTGATCCGACCCGAGGAGGCCCGGACTGCAGCGTCCACCATCAGGAGTAACTCCATCCAGTTGTCAGCCGTCGGGTGCGTGCTCTGGATCAGGAAGACATCACAGCCGCGAATGGACTCTTCGAAATGGACATAGATCTCTCCATCGGAGAAATTCTTGATCTCCACCTCACCCAGCTCTTGTCCAAACGCTTGCGCAATGGATCGCGCCAGCGCCGGATTCGAACGGCCTGCAAAGAGTTTGATCGGTTGTGTCTGGACAGACATGTTGCTGTGAGAATAAACGGGGTCCATGCGGACGCTGTATGATCAGGCCTCGAACCGGACCGTTTCGCGGCGACACAATGTGCCTGTGAAATGGCCCAGAGTCAGCCAGAGTTGCCCGGGGAGGACTCGAACCTCCACCGACGGCTCCAAAGGCCGCTGTCCTGCCATTAGACGACCGGGCAAAGTGCATCGTGCCGACGAGCGGCTACGGGTCGCACACCAGTACTTCAACACCCGTCAAACATGTGCCTGAACGAGCGAGGGGTACAGACCTGAAAAAATAGGGATCAGAGCCAGTGAAGGCAACGCAACAGGCCTACCGAGGAAATCAATGCACAAAATTCACGACGACCGAACAGGATCTCCAGCCTGACTCATCTGCGATCGCGGATCAATTCACGTTGTGTCCGTAACGACGCATGATCTCCTGTACGGCCTCGATATCGATCGATTCGACGCGACCGCGATGACCCTCTACGGTCGTTGCCTTGAACAAGGCATTCAGTATAGCCTCTTCAGTGGCTTCAACGGCCGCCTGAAAGAATGGAGAAAGACGGGCATTGGGCAATCCTGCCGAGGGTGATCGTTGAGGACCACGTCGCACTTCCTGTGCCGTTGAAAAGGCGATGATGTAGTCCCCGCTTCCATTTGTGGCAGGAGACCCGGTGCGTCCAATGGCAAGCATCGCGCGAGCTGCCAGGCGTTCCAGGTTCCGATCTGAAAGCGGCGCATCAGTTGCCAGGACGACGATGATCGAGCCGTCCGCGTCACCTCGGTCTACCACGTCCCTCATGAAATACTGGTCCAATTCCTCTCCTACCGGTACACCATCTACGCGCAGGATTCCACCATAATTGGCCTGAACGAGCGCTCCCAAAGTGTAGCTACCCAATTCATCGGGCAATTGCCGAGAACTTGTCCCTATCCCACCTTTCCAACCGAAAGAGACAGTGCCCCGTCCGGCGCCGACACTTCCTTCCTGAACAGGTCCCGTACGCGCCATTTCAATGGCCATCCTGATCGTTTCGGCTTTCAAGTGTCTCCCACGGATGTCATTGAGAAAGCCGTCGTTGGTCTCTCCTACGACGGCATTCACACTACGCACCCGCTCGTTGTCTTCCTGGTCCAACGTCCAGGCAATGGCCGCCTCCATACCCTGCGCGACCGAGAGCGTATTGGTAAGAATGATAGGCGTTTCGATTTCTCCGAGTTCGATGATCTGGGTGGTTCCGGCGAACTTGCCGTATCCATTTCCCTGAAAGAAACCCGCCGGAACACGATCCTGATACAGATTGCCGCCGTGTGCAAGAATGGCTGTGGCACCTGTGTTGACGGAATCACCCCGGACCATGGTCACGTGGCCCACACGTACGCCTTCCACATCCGTTATCGCATTCAAGGGTCCTGGCGCCAGAATACCAGGTGCGATACCCATATCCCGCGCACGCGGGCGGTCGTCGGCGTCTACTGAAGACTCAACCGTAATACGAACCGAGCTGCTGCTCTGGCCCATGACAGGAGAACCGGAAAACCAGAAAAAAGCGGCTGTGAGTACGAAAGCGGGGCCAAAGAGCGTGCGCATGAGAACTTGAGAAAATCAGCAAGGCAAACAAGGGGCAGCCTTGGACATCAAGCCTGCATCTCCGAATATACCGTCATCATTGCACAAGGCGCGCTTATGGTCCGCGCTCCGCCTGTTTGGCCTCGGCGCTTCGCGCCTTTCCCATCTCACTGGACCCCTCTCCGAATCCCTCCATGACCTTGGAATCCGCATCCACAATTGGCGTTCTGGGCGGTATGGGACCGCAAGCAGGCGTCGACCTGGTTGATAAGATAACGGCAGAAACGCGTGCACGTCGTGACCAGGACCACCTTCCTGTCATCCTCCTCAGTTTGCCTCAAATTCCCGATCGGACTGCATGGCTTGCCGATCAGTCGGCACCTGACCCTGCACCAGCAATCGTCGAGGGATTCCTGCGACTCGAAGCTGCAGGCGCCGGCGTAGCTGCAATGGCCTGCAACACAGCGCACACGCCGGCCCTTTTCGATCGGGTCTCACAACGGCTGTGCGACGCCGGCGCCTCCATCAGAGTACTGAATCTGATTGAGGAGACTGTTGACGGCATTGCGCGGGCGCATCCTTCAGCTCGTCGAATCGGCGTGCTGGGTACCTACGGCACCTTATCTTCCGGCACCTATCATGCGCGTCTGAAGGCACATGGCTTTGACATAGTGTCTCCTTCGAATTTGCATCGCCTTACGGATGCCATTTTCCACCCTGAAACCGGAATAAAGGCAAACGCAGACCATATCCCGGACGCAACCCGTACGGATGTGCGTGACGCGATAGCGGATCTCGGAGTCATGGGGGCCGATGTGGTAATTCTGGGGTGTACTGAACTACCCATCGCGGTACGTGAATCGGAGGTAGACGGCATCTCGGTGGTTGATCCGGGTCGGATGTTGGCAAGAGCCCTTATTCGGACCATTGATGCAAAGAAACTGGCCGCAGACGGATTGAAGTCGGAATCCTGACCCCCTGCTGTCCGTAGATCTGGGTGCCATTGCACGGCACTGATCCTCCGATGCGCCCCGTTTAATTTCCCATTGCCCCGCCCATGTCTCTTCGCGACATGCTCAGTCCGGCTGTCGAGGATTACCTCAAAGCCATATTCACGCTGCAATCCGAACAGGAACGCGGCGAAGACCCGGTGGGCACGACGCAACTGGCCGATCATCTGGATGTGGCATCCGCTTCGGTCACCAACATGCTCAAGCGCCTTGACGCCCTGGGGCTTGCACGCTACATCGCCTACAAGGGCGCGAATTTGACCGAAGACGGCAAGGCCATTGCACTGGAGATCATCCGCCACCATCGATTGCTCGAAACCTACCTCCGAGAGGTCATGGGGTACGACTGGGAGGAGATGCACGCCGAGGCTGAACACCTTGAGCATCACATCTCAGAAGAGTTCGAAGATCGACTGGACCGCATGCTGGGCTATCCCACACACGACCCCCACGGAGACCCCATCCCTGACCGGGACGGCACCATGGTACAGATCCAATCGGATCCGCTATCAGCATGTCCATCCGGTGAGCGCCTCATCGTTCGACGCATCACGGATACAGACGTGGACCTTATCCGACAGATAGAGGCCCTGAACCTGTTACCCGGATCGGAATTCTGTATCGATGGTCAACACAACGGCTCCGATGACCTTCTTATACAAACCAGTGATCGTCAAATGGTTGTCCCCATGGCCTTGCTGGATCATGTTTTCGCGTCCAGATTAGTCGAAACGCAGCAACCTCCGGCTTGAACCTGCCCCCCTCCAACCCCTGTTTCACCCCCGTCGCATGTCATCTTCAGAAGCCCAACGAGCTCGCGAAATCAGGGATGAAATCCTGCAGCTCTTTCGCAACAACGGCAAGCACAGCTTTCGACCGAAGGAAGTAGCAAACAAATTGGGCTACCGCAACAATGCCGACTACCGTCTCTGCCGGTCACTTCTGGAAGAACTGGAAGGCGAGGGGGTGATCCGGCGAATCAAGGGCAATCAATTCGGCCTTCGGCCTGAAAGTGCCCAACTGGAAGGCCGCTTAATGGTCCATCCACAAGGGTATGGATTTGTACGAGTGGATGGTATTTCGGAGGACTTCTTCGTGCGTTCAAGACGTATGGACACGGCCTTGGACGGTGATCGGGTGCGTATCGGACTGGCTGCTCGCAAATCAGGTGACGAACGCCGCGAAGCTGAAATCCTGGAGGTCCTGGAGCGCGGCAGGAAGTCAGCAGTTGGGACATTCGAGCACAGTGGCTCCTTTGCTACGGTTACGCCCGACGATCGCCGATTGACGCATGACATTTTCGTTGACCTGGACACGATAGGTGAAGCACAAAACGGTGACAAGGTCCAGGTCTCAATTGATGCCTTCGAGCACCGCGGTAGCGCTCCTCGAGGGCGTATCCTGAAAATCATCGGGTCAGCCGACGATCCAGAAATCCAAACGATCGCCCTGGCCATGAGTATCGGAGTCGACATCGACTTCCGACCCGAGGTACTGACCGAAGCGGAATCCATCGCAGAGGCCATTCCGGCAGATGAAATCGCTCGGCGTGAGGATTTCCGCGAGGAAACGGTGTTTACCATAGACCCCGCCGACGCAAAGGACTTTGACGATGCGCTCCATCTCAAGACGCTGCCCAATGGGAATGTCGAGGTCGGTATCCATATAGCAGATGTCAGCCATTACGTTGCGCAGGATTCTGAACTGGATAAGAGCGCTTTCGAACGCGCCACCAGTGTCTATCTGGTCGACCGGGTGATTCCGATGCTTCCGGAGCATCTTTCAAACACCATCTGCTCGCTCAATCCCCAAGTTGACCGACTCTCCTTTTCCTGTGTGGTCGAACTGGATCCTGATGCTGAAGTCGTCGGATTTCGCGTGGTCGAAGGCGTCATTCGGTCCGCATTTAGGCTTTCTTACGAGCAGGCTCAGGAAATCATCCTTGGGCTCAAGCCTGACCATGTCCTTTCCGAGACGCTTGCCCGCCTGAATAAATGGGCCAAAGGCATGCGGGAAACGCGTTTCGCACAGGGATCCATTGATTTCGACATCCAGGAAGTGCGGGTGGAATTGGATGAGCAAAGCCGTCCGGTGCGCATCGTGCCACGCGAACGCCGGGACTCCCACAAGCTGATTGAAGAGTACATGTTGCTGGCTAATCGGCTCATTGCCAAACGCTACGGTGCAGACCATCCATTCGTCTTTCGTGTCCATGACCCGCCCGATGCCGACCGCATCAGCAATCTGTCAGACTACGTCCGCGCCTTCGGTCACGAGCTGCCACACGAAGACGGGCATGTATCTCCCAAAGCATTGAACAACCTGCTTCGTTCCGTGGCCGGTCGTCCGGAAGCCGCCGTAATCGAAGCGGCCGCTCTACGTAGCATGTCCCGCGCTCGGTACGACACCAACAATCACGGACATTACGGATTGGCTGCTGAGCACTATGCCCATTTCACCAGCCCCATACGTCGCTATCCGGACCTGTTGGTCCACCGATTGATCAAGCAACAGCTCGATGGGCAGAAACGCGTCGATGTGGATAGCCTCAGCACACAGGCCAAGCACTGCTCCGAGCGCGAGCAGGTAGCCACAGAAGCAGAGCGTGAGTCCATCCAGCTGAAAAAGGTGGAGTACGTCCTGGATCATCTGGGAGAAGAACACGCAGGCGTTATTTCCGGCGTGTCCCGCTTTGGAGTTTATGTTGAGCTGTCTGAACTGCTCGTGGAGGGAATGGTCCATGTAC
>CALIKL010000092.1 GCA_938018055.1 uncultured bacterium | reverse complement strand
TGTCGCGGGAAAGTGTTGCCGAGTCTTGGATAGCACATCGTGGTGTGTACGCGAAGATCCGCTCTCTTGCGTCCTGCAACGAAAGGGCAAATGCCGTCTTGTCATACCCTGGTGAAAACCTGTCAGATCGCGTGCCGAACTGACACGACACCTCCTGACAAGCTGTATTTGCCTTTTTTCTAATGCTGACGCTCTGTCGGAAAGGGACTGACGAAGCGGCAGAGCATGTCTGTTGGCACGTGGATTGTAAAGAATGTCGATGAACTTGACCGGTTCGGGTTCGGCGAGGAGAATGCTCCGCTTGGAGTATCGCTGAAGGATCTCGTCGGACGCAATCGGACCGGTTATGCATTGACAACACGAACCGAACGACCCAAAAGAGGTGTTCACCATGACAAAGCTCGTACACTTTTCTCCACGCGCCGACCTATCCCGAATGCAGCGTGATTTTGATTCGCTGATGAACTCCATTTTCCCATCGGCAGACGCCGGTGAGCAAAATGAACCTGTTACCTGGCATCCGCGCATTGACCTGGTTGAATCGACGGAAGCCTTTGAACTCGCCATTGATCTTCCCGGCGTATCAAAGGATGATGTGACCATCAATCTGCACGATGGCGTTTTGTCCATCTCCGGCGAACGAATGGCACGTACGTTGGATGAGAACGATACGGTTGTGCGACTCGAGCGCCAGACAGGACGTTTCTATCGCTCCTTCACTCTCTCGAACAAGATTGACGACACCAAAATCGAGGCTCGCCAGGAGAACGGCGTCTTGATGGTTCGCCTTCCCAAGCTGGAAGAATCGAAGCCACGCAAGATTTCGATTATCTGACCACCCCAAGACGGGTCGTCACGTGGTCTTCCGGCCTCGGTAGCTGTCGGCTAGAGACCAGACGACCTGTCATCCGATTCCAAAGACCTCGGACCCTGTAGGGAACGGGAGACGGACCATTCCCACAGACAGGAAGACGCACTCGAGGCAAGCGGGCGGGGCAGGGAGCTGACATAGTCAGTGCCTTGCCCCGCCCGCGTTTTTATTGATCATCCAGTGGCAGCGACAAGGTCATGATCGTTCCCTCGCCCTTTACGCTCTCGACCTCGAGTCCTCCTCCGTGCGCCTCTGCCACTGCTTTGGCAATGGCCAGACCCAAGCCCGTCCGTTTGTTGGAGGAAGAACGCGTGCGCGCGTCGTCTCCACGATAATAGCGGTCGAAAAGCCGCTCCTGCTGTTCAGCATCCATACCCGATCCCATATCGGTAACCGTCATTCGCAGTGCTCCTTCATTCGACCCTACCCCGATCACTACCCGATCACCATGCGACGAATGGCGGATGGCATTACTCACCAGATTGCCCATCAACCGGATCAGTCGGGTACCGTCCGCATGAATGATAGGCAAACCATGCGCCAGCTCAGTCTCCAGCGTCACGCCCGCAGACGTAGCGGCGGATTGGTACATCCCCACCAGCTCACTTACAAGCTCTGCAGGGGGAACCGGCTCCAATCGGAGCAAGGATCGATCACCTTCCAGCCGGGACAACTCGAATAAGTCTTCGATCAAGCGGGCCACGAAATCAACCTGACGCTGAGCAGTCCCCAGGGCCGAACGAGCTTCCTCAGGGCGGCTTTCCTGATCGAAACGGATAGCCTCCTCGATATGCAGACGAATGCCGGCAAGCGGCGTGCGGAGGTCGTGGCCCACATTGGCCACCAGCTCACGCCGGACCCTGTCCGTGTCTTTCAAGGTTCGAATACTTTCTGCAACCCGCTCCGCCATATCGTTGATCGCCTGTCCAAGCTGTGCGACTTCATCCTCTCCTTCGACATCCACACGGGTCGCTTGCCAATCACCTCCCATTTCGGAAACGACCGAAGCCATGCGTCGCACGGGTCGGACCAACCACCACGTCAGCAGCGCACCAAAAAGCAACGCTATCGCGATGGCCAGCACGGCACCGTTTTGAACAGATTGACGAAAAGCTGTCCGACTCTCGGATAATTCCAGATCAAGGGACCGGGTCAAAGGCTGAACGACGAGCAAGCCAACGGGAAATCCAGCCGCATCATACAAGGGAGCCGACGCAAACCCTCCTGGCACATCATCATCCGACAGATCGATCACCACATCATCATAGGCCTCCTCCAACTGGATAAATGAAGGTTCTGTCCATGTCGAGTCCTCGAACTGCGATTCCGATGGAAATCCATCCGGCGCCGGCCAAACGGGTTCGGCTGCTGATCCGTCCAGATTGACCAGGATCAGTGGATCAGGAAACCGATAGGACAGATCGAGTCGAAGGGAGGCATCGAGGGAATCCGCTCCAAGTGCCAGTCCATTGGTTCGACGTTCAATCTCCTCAGCCGTGGCATCGACCCGGGCAGCCAGTGCCGTCGAAGCCAATGTTTCCTGGGCACCTTGAGCATACAGGATGATGAAACCTGCCGTGATGGCCACACTTACCAGCTGCAGGATGACCAGCGCTGGCGCGACTTTCCAGAAAAGCGTGCGGCGAATACTCATGCGGTATCGCCAACAGATTCCGGCATCACGAATTTGTACCCGACGCCCCAGACCGTCCGAATCAACGTAGGATTACCAGGATCCGGCTCAACTTTGGAACGCAAACGCTGAACATGCGAATCAACCGTCCGGTCATACCCTTCGTAATGCAGATCCCACACATCTCCGAGTAGCTGCATGCGGGTGAAGGGGCGCTCCGGGTGCCGGGCGAGATAAAGAAGCAGATCAAATTCAAGAACCGTCAGAGCCAATTCGTCCCCATTTGACGTGACGATGCGCTTCATCGGATCGATCACGAGATGACCAGCCTGGATGACGTCCTGCGATGCATCTTCCACGTTGCCCATTGCTTCCTCGGTGAGCCGCAATCGCCTCAAGGCACTGCGCACGCGAGCGATCATTTCGCTGAGACTGAATGGCTTGGTCAAATAATCATCGGCGCCTACTTCCAGCCCCACCACGCGGTCCATCTCCTCCGCCCTCGCAGTCAGCATCATGATGTACAGGAGCGGATGATCGGCGCGCAGACGACGACACACTTCGAGGCCGTCCATCTCGGGGAGCATGATATCCAGCAGAACCAGATCCGGAACCGAATCAGCGACACACTCGAGCGCCTCGGGGCCAGTGAATGCGGTGCGAACCGCATAGCCGGATTCACGCAACCGGTTACTCACCACACTGGAAAGCTCCTCGTCGTCTTCAACCAGCAGAATGTCGGGAATGGCAGGCATGATGGTGTATCTACCGGCAAAGTGGAATCATGATGGGTAATGAACGCGGGCGATTACGGAAGGATGGTAGCCGTGGCATCCACTTCGAAACCGGAATTCCCGAAGCCGTCCAACACCTGCGTCAGAGTCAGAGCCGTGATTACATCGGCATATGTGAATCCTGTGGTAGAAGTGACCCCATCGAGTGCGAGCAGGTCATTCACGTTGAAATTCAACAGGATATCCAGTCCGCTTGCGCTCAGCAGATCTACTGTCAACAGCGACAACGGTGGATTGGTCATGTACACGTTGAACGGGTAGAACACCATCAGGGGGCGGATTGGGTCGGAAAACAACTCAATGTCGGTAATCCTCGCTGGATTGGAAGGCCGCGTTGAGGTAAAGACACCCAAATCAAGATCGTACCACTGAAATACACCTCCGATTTCAAGGAGTTTATCTCCTCGTTGCATACCATTGTTGGTGACCAAGGCGATCCGGGAGACGTAGTCCGTGCCGTCTACGGTAAACTCGGCATCGAAATGAGCAATTATGACAGCCATATGCTCGGATTGACCACCCGGTCGCGAGGCGTCCCATGACGGCGTGGAGACAATGGGAGAAAAGACCTGAAGTCGAAAGAAAAAGTAGCAGCGTTGGCCGGTGCGATATCGGGGCGGGTGTCACCAAAAATCACAATTCCCTCGTCTGGTACCCCCGAAATGGCGAAAAGAAGAGAAACGGCCTCACCCGTGACATTCCCCGGAGTGATATAGGTATTCACTCCATCTGATTTGGCCACAGTCACGTTCTTGCCGTTGGCCAGCGACGTGCTCGTAAACACCGTTGTTGCTTCAAAGTCAGGATCGATGCGCTCCTGATCAGCATTATCACACCCAGTGATCAAGAGTAGGGCAAGCAAGATGGTAACGTAGCGCATGAGTCGCCTCCTTTTTGTCGATGGAACCATCAAAATAGCATCTTTCCTGCATTCATTACATGGGCTGCAGCATAACGACGCCAAAACGTGGTCAATTCCATACTTTCGTGACAACTCACGTGGACGGCGCCGGTATACTTTACCATGTACCATGTACACCGTCCGCACTTCTTCGACCACCAACTTCCTTTGCCATCTCCCAACCGCTACCGCCCATGTTCCCACTGAATCTGCACATCCAGCTGTCGGATCCTTGGTCCCGATTGCTTTCCAGCATACTTCTGGCGGCAGGCGTTTTCATCGTATGGGGTGGGATTGCCATCGCGGAGGTGAGTGCTCAGGAACGTGGACAAGAGGGTACCGTCGCGGTCGAAGAAGGAGAACGTGCCTTCAGGGATTGGATGGCCGGTCAACGCCGGGCCTTGTCTGAGCTGGAGACGATGATCATCGAGGCGAACGTCGAGCATCGTGTATCCACCCCGGACGGCGAACGTTTTGCGACCTACGGCATCACCTTTCAGCGCCTGCAGGACGAACAGCCTCGTCAAGGAACGTTACGTTATCTGACGCTGAATGGAGACACCTTGGACGTGTCGGAGCGTCGCAGGGTTGAACGTATCATCTCCAGTATGATGACCGAGGAACTCGGACCGCTATTGAACGGCCTGAGAATGCCGACTGCGCTTCTATCACGCGTTCGCGCGGCCAGTCCTCCGGTGCGTCTTCTGCATGACGGTCGCACCGTGATTCGACTTGCGTTCGAGGTACTGCCCCCTCCAAGGGAGCGGACGTTTGCTGGAAATCGTTCGGGGTCACGAGCTGGCGGATTGCGTCCTGGTATGCGACCCGGAGCATCCCGGGGAGGACGCCCCGGGAACGGAGCGGTGCGCGATGGCAATAGACCCTCTCCGCGCATAATTCTGCTCATCGAGGAGGCCACGGGGCAACTGATCATGACGCGAATTCGAATAGATATGCCGGGCGATCGCCGGTTGGTCTCCGAGACCCGATTCGAGCGGATAGAAGGATTGGACCTACCCAGGGAGCGCATTGTGCGTGGCGATTTTCCCATGCATCGGAGATTGCGCACCGTCACTGTTTCGTTGGATCACCACACCGAGTTCAGGGTTGCCAGCCTGATATTCGGAAACGGAAACTGATTCACGTCTTGAAGGACCTTCCATTCCAGGAGTTTGCTGACTTCCTGCACAGTCGCCTATCCCAGCCGTTACCTGGACAAAAAGCACAGTTCCAGATGGCGCCCCTTTCACGGCGACAGCCTTCTCGCGCGTCGGTCCAGGCGAAGGACTGCCGGGAAGCCGGAGTCCTGGCCCTGTTCTACCCGGACGAGAACCGAAATCCCCAGCTTCTGCTGACAAAACGCCCCGAGGCCATGAACAAGCATGCCGGGCAAGTTGCGTTTCCCGGAGGCCGCCGGGAGTCTGGCGAATCGCTGGAAGAAACGGCACTGCGAGAAACGGAAGAAGAAGTCCTTATTCCGATCGGTAACGTGGATCTGGTAGGCGCGCTTACCTCCCTGTACATCCCTCCGTCCAATTTCTGCGTGCACCCTTTCGTTGGTACGATTGATTACACGCCGGACCTCAGTGTCCGAACCGAGGAGGTCGCCGAGATCTTCGGCATGCCACCAGCACACTTGATAAAACGTGAGGCGCGTACGACCATGAAAATGGACGTTGGGGGCGCGGAAAGGGACATCCCTTACTTTGCCTTCAACGGGCACGTGGTATGGGGAGCAACAGCCATGATGCTGGCTGAACTCGCAGCAGTGCTGGATCCGCTCGTCCTGGAGTGGGACTCCATCATTTGATGTTTACAGTCCCAACTGAGCGATGGCATCCGCGACCATTCGGTCCGAGGTTTCGCTGGAGGATGCCTCGGCGTAGATCCGAAGGACGGGCTCCGTCCCGGAGGGCCGGACCAGCAGCCATCCGTCTTCCGTGTGATATTTGAACCCATCGATGGTTTCTGCCTTGGTAACGGCTTTGCCGGCCACCTCCGAAATACCACCGTGTTCCGCGAGACGGATCAGGATGGCCTCTTTCCGTTCGGGGCTGGTATGCTTGTCGTTGCGGGTAAATGCATGCGAACCAAAGCGCTCATGCAAATCCTTTACCAATCGGGAAAGCTGCTTACCGCGCCTTGCCATCATCTCCAGGATGACCAGCCCGATGAAAATACCATCCCGCTCCGGTACGTGTCCCATTACAGCCATACCGCCAGACTCTTCGCCCCCGACCAGCACATCACCGGCCAGGAATTCACCACCAATGTACTTGAAGCCAATCTTGGTGGTAGACAAGCCCAGACCAAGTTCAGCGGCCATCTTGTCGAGCATGTTCGTGGTAGAGAACGTCTTGACGATGCGACCAGACAGTCCCTTGTCGTTATGCAGATAATCGACCAGCAGGGCCAGCAGGTGGTGGGAATCGACAAAATCGCCGTGCTCGTCCGCCATGCCTATTCGGTCCGCATCGCCATCGTTCGCAATGGCGGCATCGCAACCATTTGAAGTGATCATGTCACGGAGCTCGTTCAAGTTGCGCTCGATCGGCTCAGGCGGGGTGCCTTCAAATCCCGGATTGATAGCATTTCGGTGCTCTACTACCCGGTCATTACCCATCAGCTCAGACAGGATGCCCTGGCCTGCGCCAAACATGGCGTCGTGCACCACCGTGATACCGGCGTCGCGAATGGCGTCGATGTCAACCAGCGAGCGGACGTGGTCGATATACGCGGTGCGGAGCGCCTGCTCCGAGATCATGCCGCGCTCCAGGTAGACCGACAGGTCTTCGTACCCGTGTTCTTCGAATGGTTCGATGCGACGTTCCACATCGGCAATCATGTCAGGAAGCGCTGGCCCGCCAAAATCGGCCTTGATCTTGAATCCACTGTATTCGGGCGGATTATGGGATGCAGTGATCACGATTCCGGCCTGATGACCGAAATGCTTCGTGCCCCAGGACACTGCTGGAGTCGAGGCATGTGTATCCGAGACCACCACTTTGACCCCCATGGAAGCCATGACACGGGCAGCGTGAAGAGTGAAATCACGTCCGCGGAAGCGGGTATCATACCCAATCAGCACGCTGGATCCTTCCCCATAGGTATCGAGCACCCACTCGGCCGTAGCTCGTGAGACACGCTCCAGGTTGTCGAGCGTGAAACCATCGCCGATGATGGCGCGCCAGCCATCCGTTCCAAATTTGATCAAAGATCGCTTATGAGTCATGTCTGCGTGTGTAATGGGTGACCGGTTGCTGATCCGGGTTCTTGATATGAGCAGCGTTATGTGAGATTATCGACCGGAGATAGGGTTCCTTATACCGGGTCGGGATTCGATCAATTCCCGCGCGGTACGCAATGCGCCCTCGGTTACTTCAGCACCGCTGATGAGTGAGGCAATTTCCTCTCTACGTTCTGTCTCGGTCAATCTACTCATGGCCACGTGCGTGCGACCATCAGCTGTCGATTTGGCTACTTTGAAATGCGCTTGGCCGGCAGCCGCTACCTGGGCCAGGTGCGTGATGGCAATGATCTGGTGATACCCTCCCAAGGTCAACATGCAATCCCCCACCCTCTGGGCAATCGCTCCCGAAATACCGGTATCAATCTCGTCAAAGATGAGAATCGGGAGGCGATCGCTCTTTGCCAGAATGGACTTGAGCGCCAACATGATACGAGAGATCTCCCCGCCTGACGCGACCTGCGAGAGCGGCATGGGCTCGACCCCTGGATTGGTCGAAATGAAGAATGTACATCGGTCCATGCCTTGAGCCGTCGCCAAGTGACAGTGCCCATCCACTTCAATCCAACCGGCTTCATCTTCCGTGCGGGAGAGGCGAACTTCGAATCGGCTTGCTGGCATACCCAATGTATCCAGTTCAGCCACGATGGCCGATTCGATCTGCGCCGCAACAGCCATTCGCTTGGCTGACAGCCGCTGTGCCACATTTGAGAGATCAGCCCGGGCCACGGCAAACTCCTTGTCCAGTCGCGCAAGCGCCCCCTCGAAATCAGCCGCCAACTCGAATCGGCTTCCTATGTCCACGCGATGCGCCAAAACGGACTCGATCGTCCCGCCATACTTGCGCTTGAGACGATCAAAATCGATCAATCGCTCCCTTATTTCATCGAGACGCCCAGGATTGAATTCAATGCGGGAGTTATAGTCCTGCAGAAAGGAAGCCGTCTCGCTGACCGAAATGTGTGCTGACGAAATCTCTTCGGTCAGCTCCTCGAAGGACTCGTCAATACGGCTCAGATTCTGCAACTCGTTTCGAGCGCGAACGAGCAGATCGGAAACCGCTGCCTCCGAATTATAGAGCAGCTCAAAAAGCGACGATGTGGCCTCGAAGAGACGTTCGGCATTCTCCAGAATGCGGCGCTCAGACTCCAGCCTCTCCTCTTCTCCCTCTTGAGGCGCGACCTCGTCGATTTCGCCGATCTGGAATGCAAGCAACTCATGTTCCTGCTTCAACTCCCGTTCGCGCGCCAGCATGGCATCACGCTTTCCAACGATGCCGGATACCACATCGTACTGAATCTTGTATCCGCGAACCAGGGATTCCAAGCCCCCGAAACCATCCACCAATGCAAGATGGGTGTCGGTTCTCAGCAGGGACTGGTGATCATGCTGCCCATGTAAATCAACCAATTCTGAAGCGACCCGCCGAAGCAGTCCTACCGTTGCAGGTGAGTCGTTGATAAATGCTCGGCTGTGGGTCTCGCTCACTTCGCGACGCAGGATCAAGTACGGCAGCTCATCGATGCCGTTCTCTTCAAATAGACGACGCATGCCCTCGTCGAGGTCCACCTCGAACTCGCCTTCGATCACTGCTTTGCGGGCTCCTGCCCGAAGCGTATCCGTGGAGGCGCGATCTCCCAGGATGAGCTTGAGTGCGCCCACCACGATGGACTTGCCCGCCCCCGTTTCCCCCGTAATGATATTGAGGCCCGCATCAAATGCGACCTCCAACTCCTCAATGAGGGTGAAATCACGGATGTAAAGACGTCTCAGCACGATTCAGGACTCAGTGTCCATTCAGTAGGTACGCCGCTGCCTCCGACCGCTATCAGGCGCGACCGTGGCAATGCTTGTATTTCTTGCCGGATCCGCACGGACATGGATCATTTCGACCCGTCTTGTCACCGGCCGTAACCGGTGCAGCCTTCGCTGTTGGATCTTTGCCCGGAGCCTGGTTGTCATTCGAACCCACACCGTACGAGCTCTGAGCCGAGTCGTGCTGGCTGCGAGCTTTGGATGGATCGAGTTTCCTTGGCTGGCTGCGTCTCGCCGAGGCCGGTGCCTGGCGATCCACAAGTGGTCCGCTGCGAAAGATGAACGATACCACATCCTGGTTGATCGTTTCAATCATTTCGGCAAACAACTTGAAAGCCTCCATCTTGTACTCGACCAGCGGATCCCGCTGACCGTAGGCACGCAAACCGATCCCCTCTTTCACCTCATCGAGGTTGCGGAGATGCTCGGTCCAGTGGCTGTCTATGAAGGAAAGCGACGCAACACGCTCCAGTGCATCATTGGCCTCCTGACCTTCGCTGGACACGGCATCTTCGACCGATACGACAGCACGCATGATCTTGCGGCCATCCGTAAAGTCGATGAACACCTTTTCTGGTTTATTCTCCTGGTCTGAAGCTGCAAGCTGCTTCATACTCTCGAAGAATGGACGCGCCAAAACCGCACGCTTGCGCTCGTACATCTGCATGGCGGATTTGAAAATCTCATCCGATACGCCATCGTCTCCAAGCTTGTAGAAGCGCTCACGATCCATGTCCCAATCAAGGGCCAAAATGCGCAGTAGATCTTCCCGGAGCTCGTCGAGATTACCCTCACCATGATGGGTCTCAACCAATCGGTCGATGATCTGACGGGCCTGATCTTCGATGTCCCCAGCCAGACGCTCGCCATTAAGGGCATGGTTTCGGCGATCATAGATCACGGCACGCTGGGCATTGAGCACGTCATCGTACTCCAGCTGCCTTTTTCGGATGGAGAAGTTGTTCTGCTCCACCTTGGTCTGAGCACGCTCAATGGACTTGTTCACCCAGGGATGTGTAATAACGGCACCCTCCTCCAAATTGAGGCGATCCATTACCTTGGCTACGCGATCTGAGGAGAAGAGACGCATCAGGTTGTCGTCCAGCGAAACGTAGAACTGGCTCTCCCCGGGATCTCCCTGACGGCCACTTCGACCACGCAACTGGAGGTCGATTCGACGACTTTCATGACGCTCCGTACCGATGATGGCCAAGCCGCCCGCGTCAAGGACACCTGCGCCCAACTTGATATCCGTACCACGACCGGCCATGTTGGTGGCAATGGTTACAGCCCCTGTCTGACCGGCTTCAGATACGATGAGCGATTCTGCTTTTACACGGTCCTGCTTCGCGTTGAGCACGTTGTGCTTGATGCCAGCGCGCGTCAGCATGCGCGAATAGGTCTCGGATGCTTCGACACTGGTTGTACCGACAAGAACCGGCTGTCCTTTCGCGTTATACTCGCGGACCTTTTCGATGACAGCGGTCAGCTTCTCGCGGCGGGTGCGAAAAACGAGGTCATCCAGATCCTTCCTGGCAATGGGGCGGTTCGTTGGAACGACCACGACTTCCATGCCATATGTCTTGAAGAACTCCTCGGCTTCCGTTTCGGCTGTACCGGTCATCCCGGCCAGCTTGTGATACATGCGGAAGTAATTCTGAAGCGTGATGGTCGCGTAGGTCTGGGTCGCTGACTGAATCTTGACCCCTTCCTTGGCTTCGATAGCCTGATGTAAACCGTCCGAGTAGCGACGACCGCCGAGCACACGACCTGTATGCTCGTCCACAATCATGATCTTGCCTTCCTGGACGATGTATTCCGTGTCTTTCTCGAACAGGATATAGGCCTTGAGCAGCTGCTCGATGGCATGCAGACGGGCTGCAGCAGCGGAATAATCCGTGTACATCTGCCGCTTTTTCTCGACCATCTCGTTCTTCAGAACGCGGAGATCGTTTTCCAGCTTATTGGCTCGCTTCTCTTCTGAAAGAGAGGTGTCAGATTCCAGCGCCTCTTTGATATCCTTTTCTTTCTGTTCGGCCTCCTTCTCCATCTCCACCGTGAGCTCACCAAGATCAGGCATGACGAACAGCCCTTCGTCCTGGCCTGCAGCCCTACCGATGAACTCGCGACCTTGCTCACTCATCTCGATAGAGCGCTGCTTTTCGTCGTAGGCAAAATGCAGATCTGCATCCACGAGCGGCATGTTCTTGGCATTGTCCTGCAGGTACACGAACTCCGTTTTCTGGCGGAGGGCTTCAACCCCCTGTTCCTGCAAGAGCTTGCGCAGCTTCTTGTTGCGGGGATAACCGCGATAGGCGCGCAGGAGGGCCAGACCAGCTTCAGACTCCAGATCGGCAGCCAGTTTGCTATCTCCTTTGTCCAGCGCCTCGTCGCGCTCCTTCAACTTGCGCTCGGCTTCGCTCACGAATCCAGCTGCAAGCTTCTGCTGTGAGTAGACGAGCTTCTCGACCGATGGCTTGAATTCTTCGAACTGACTCTCGTCGGACTGCGGTACCGGACCCGAGATGATCAGCGGCGTACGCGCTTCGTCAATCAGAACGGAGTCGACCTCATCCACGATGGCCATGTGATGGCTGCGCTGCTGCAGGTGCTCCGGATCGTTAACGAAGGAATTGTCACGCAGGTAATCGAACCCGAATTCGTTGTTCGTTCCATACGTGATATCCGCGAGGTAGGCGTCTTTGCGTCCCTCGGAGTGGGGGTCATACTTGTCGATGACATCAACGCGCATGCCCAGGAATTCGTAGACCGGACCCATCCACTGCATATCGCGCTCAGCCAGGTACGGGTTGACCGTGATCAGGTGCACGCCCTGACCGGCGAGGGCATTGAGGTAGACCGGCGCGATGGCCACCAGCGTCTTTCCTTCCCCCGTCTTCATTTCCGAGATGTTGCCTTGATGGATGGCCACGCCACCCATGAGCTGCACATCGTAAGGGACCATGTCCCAGGTAATTTTCTGACCACCAGCATCCCACGAGCGGCCTTTCATGCGACGGCAGGCATCTTTCGCTACTGCAAATGCTTCCGGGAGGAGGTCATTGAGCGTCGCTTCCAGCGTATCGTGCCACTCCTTGTCCAGATCATCCAACTCGTCGTACAAATCCTGACGCTCGGATGGAGACATCTGGTGCTCACCGCCGTCTTCCTCGGCTTTCGTACGCTCGCGCAACTGGCGGATGATGTCTTCTCGATCCGTCTCGATGTCCTTCAGCGCCTCCCGGATACGGGAACGGAATTCATCCGTCTTGGCCTGCAGCTGCTCATCCGTCAGGGTGGCAAGCTTTTCGTATTCGGCGTTGATCTGGTCCACGACCGGATAGAGTCTCTTGAGCTGGCGCTCCTGACTGTCTCCGAAGACCCTCTTGAGTAGATTCAGCATGGAATATTGGATTGGACAGGCGGATGTCCTGTGATCGGGTGGCCAGCATCGAAATAACTGGCGCACTTCCTGTCATATCGGCAGGTTTTTTGCATTCTTTCGGTCACTCCGAACCTTCGCAAAAAACGGGCCGGAATGCCAGAAGATACATCTGGGGTGTCACGCTTCCGCAGTTGCCAACGTTCCCATCTCGTTGCGTTTTCAACATGCGTCTACACTCGTCTTTCCGGGGGCAAAGTGAAGGGCGGCTGCGTATTGCCCTGCTTTCGGGAGAACCCCGTGTCGAGCGACCTGTTGAAGCGGCTAACCTGAACTCTTTTCCGCCCTCGTGCACCTCCACCGAATCGCACTCTCCTTCTGCCTGTTGCTGATTGCATCCCTGACCCTGGGTGCACCGTCGGCACAGGCGCAGATCGAGAATTCCGGATTCCCTGTACTGCAGCTTGAGCCTTCGGCGCGGACAGCTGCTCTTGCAGGTTCAGCAACGGCATTGTTGGATAATGGCTCCGGGGCCCTGTTCTCGAACCCGGCCCTCCTGACGGCCGAGGCCGATGGCAGGATCGAGTTTTCCTACCTCAACCATTTGTCGGATATCGATGCCGGATGGGTGGCCTACGGAAAGGATATGGGCGAGCTGGGGTCCTTTGGTGCCGGCATCCGTTACCTGTCGTTCGGTCAGTTCGATGAACGCAATGAGCTGGGTGAAAAGGTCGGATCGTTTTCAGCGGCTGATGTAGCCCTGACCGTTGGTGGAGCACGCACTTGGAAACCGGGACTTCGTTACGGAGCGGCCCTTTCGATCATGCACGCATCCATCGCTGCATCCAGCAATGCAACCGGCATAGGACTGGACGCGGGACTGGTTTACGACGACAGCGAAAACAGGCAGTCGTTCGGTGTATCCGTGCATAACGTTGGCACAGTCCTTTCCTCGATCGGCGAACGCTCGGACCGGTTACCTGCAGATCTTCGCATTGGTTATACGCGCACCCTGGCCCACCTGCCTCTGCTCGTTTCAGTTACTGGATACCGGCTCCACAAAATGGATGGCGGCCCGGATGATGCCGGTGCCATCGCCCGCATTCTGTACCACACCCGCTTTGCGGGGGAATTCCAGTTCAGCGAGTCATTCCAGATCCGATTCGGATACGACCATCGCCGACACGACCAATTGAAAGTAAAATCCAGGCTCGATATGGCCGGATTCTCGACGGGACTGGGTATCCGGATCTCCAGATTCGCCTTCGATTACGCGTTCAACAGCTGGTCTTCCCTCGGTGGATTGCACCGACTGACGATTGCCAGTTCGATCTGAAGAACTGACCTGTTTAATCGTTCAATCTAGAGTGGCCGATTCTTCAACTCGTCCCTGATTTCGCGCAGCAGCGCGACGGCATCTGCATTGAACCCCTCGGAGACCGGTGCAGCGACGGGCAATGCAGTTGGCGACTCTTCTGGTCCTTTTTCCAGCATGCGGTCCCGCTGATCAAGGACGGTATCCCTGAACGATTCCACGTTCTCGATCCCATACAGCTTGACAAGCGCTCCCTGCGATGTAGACCCAGCGGTTTCGATGGAAAGGGCCTGAATATCGAATAGGCGCATCAAGGGGCCTTCAACCATACCGAGGTCGGTGATTTTATCCAGCGGAATGGTTTTTTCGACCCGAATGAAAAAGCCCCGCTTCACAATGAGTGTGCGTTTGGTCAACGTGCATTCAAGGCGCTCCAGATACCGACCCGTAATCCACATACCCAGCAGCCACCATAGAGGGAGTAACGGGATACCGACCAGCGTGACAAGGAGTGTAAAGCTCCCTCCCATCAACCAATATTTGCGGACATCCGGATTGAAGGTTGCCTCTGCGAGTGCAACCGCGGAATGCGACGAGGCAGCGGGATGGGCAGATGTCATGCTTCAGACTCCCCGGCAAGCTTTCCTTGCTGTCGGAAATAAATCATGGTGGTATCGATAGTACCATGGCGCATGCGCTGTTTCACATCTTCGATGCTTAGTCCATCGTTCAACCAGATGAGAGCTGCTGTATGCGTCAGGCTGTGGGGTGTAATACCGGGACGTTTAATACCCGATTTCGCCAGATGATGATTGATGCGACTTCGCACCGAACGTGTGTTCAGACGTTGCCCATCACTGCGGTGGCCGTGCGATACGAAGAGTGGGTCCTCCGGACGGATGCGCTCTCTAGTATCGAGGTACAATCGCAAGGCGTCCATGACGGGCGGATCAATCGGGACTTGCTGGTCCTTGACCGTGTGGCCCTTACCCTGAATACGTAAATACCAGCCCATCAGGGTCTGCTCAAGATCCTGCACATTGCAACGGATAATTTCGATCTCACTGAGTCCAGCAAACAGCATCGCATGCACAATGGCCCGGTCCCGCTTGGCAATATCTTCGGAAGAGTCACCCGACTGGTTTACAGACTCGAGGAGCAGGGCAATGTCTTCGTCGGTCAGGAATTGACGGGAGTGGGTTTCCGGCCGGCGATTGCCCTTCACAGAACGAGCCGGGTTCTCGGGCAGCAATCCTGTATCGGTCAGGAATTGGCATAACCGCCGCACGGCTGTGAGATAGGTAGATACCGAGACCTGATGAAGGCCTTTTTCCTCCATCAGGTACGTCTTGTAGGCCTCGATATCCGACGTGCGGAATCGATAGGCACCTTTTCCTTTTACAAACCAGCGTTCAAATTCGTTGAGAGATCGGCGATAGGTGCCAACCGTCTCCTTGCTCTTGTCCTTGAGGTAGTCCTCCAGGAACTCCTTTATAAGACGCTGTAGCTCGGAAAGAGGTAGTTCAATACCCGGAAATTCAGATCCCGGGGATGCGGTGTCCGGACGTGCGGACGATTCACGGCTCGGATCGGCCATGGGAAATCGGGGTGTGCTGACGGCAAACCGCTCTATTGCAGTCCACTAGCGGCTTCATGCAATAACGGCTATGCAAAAGAAACGACTCCGATGCTGAAAATGTCAATAACGGACATTCATTTCAGCTTGGATGACGGCTATAGCTCCCCGTGCGGAGCAAACGAGATGTGACCTGCCCGTTACTAGCGCAGCTCTCCGTGCGGACCGAAAGACTCCATGACCTCGGTGTAACGGCGAAGGAAAGAGGACGCCATGGCACCATCCACGATACGGTGATCATAGGAGAGCGAGACATACATCATGCTCCGGATAGCAATCGTATCCCCGAAGTTCGGGTCCTCGATCACAACCGGACGTTTCTTGATGGCTCCCGTGGCCAGGATTCCCACCTGAGGCTGATTGATGATGGGCGTACCCATGATCGAACCCAGCGACCCCACGTTGGTCACCGTGAACGTACCGCCCTGAAGCTGATCGGGGAGCAACTGCTTGCTGCGTGCCCGGTTGGCCAGGTCGTTGGTCGCATGGGCCAGTCCAATGACGTTCATCTGTCCCGCGTTGCGGATGACTGGCGCGACGAGCCCGGTCTTCCCGATCGCAACGGCAATACCTACGTGGTAATCCTTACGAACGTGAATCTCTTGCCCTTGCACAGCACTATTGAGGATCGGATGATCCTTCAGTGCTTCTACGGCAGCATAGACAAAGAAAGGCGTGTAGGTAAGCTTTATGCCTTCGCGCTGTTGGAATCCACTTTTGTTCGCTTCGCGGAAACGGACAAGGTTCGTGACATCAATCTCTGCAAACGACGTTACGTGCGCTGACGTGGCTTTGGAACGCGTCATGTGCTCGGCAATGATCTGCCGCATGCGATCCATTTTTACAATCTCAACCCGCGAGTCGCCAGCCTGAACGACCTGAGTCGGTTCAAACGACACTGGCTCAGCTGGGGAAACGGCCCGTGCAACGGTAGCAGCCGGCGCTGGAGCAGCGGCGGGCCTGGAACCACGCGTTTGGAGATACGCAACCAGGTCTGCTTTCGTGATCCGATTTTCCCGTCCTGATCCCGAGAGGGTCTGAAGCTCCTGGAGGGAAACACCCTCTTTCTCGGCAATTGACCGAACGAGAGGAGAGAAAAATTCCCCGGAAGGTCCGACGCGCGGAATGGGTGAACCGTCACCCGACGCAGCGGCAATCGGAGCGGCGGGAGCAGGCGCCGGCATGGCAGCTGGGGCCGATGCCTGGGAAGCCACTGGTTCTGGTGCTTTCTGGGCAGCAACCGTGGTCGGCGCCGAGCCAGAAGTTGAAATGACGGCAATGCGCGTTCCTACTTCAACCGTATCTCCTTCCGGGACCAGAATCTCTGCTACAATGCCTGCCGCGGGAGACGGCACCTCGGTATCCACTTTGTCTGTGGCTATTTCTAGGAGCGTCTCGTCAAGCTCAATCTCATCTCCTGGCTGTTTGTGCCAAACGATGACCGTGCCTTCCATGATGCTCTCACCCATCTTGGGCATAAGCACGTCGACACCCTCGCCTGCCGCACCATCACCCGATGGTGACGGAGAAGGGGCTTCAGGGGCAGCAGGAGCTACGGGAGCTTCCGCTGGAGCTTGAGGAACGGGCGCCTCAGCCACAACAGCCTCGGAAGCTTCCGTTTCGATCACAGCGATGATCGTGCCCACATCTACAGTGGCACCTTCCTCCACCTTGATTTCAGTCAGCACGCCGGCAGCCGGAGACGGTACTTCCGTATCTACTTTGTCCGTACCGATCTCGAGGAGAGCTTCATCCATCTCCACCGTATCGCCTGGTTGTTTGATCCATTCGATTACGGTGCCTTCCGTGATACTCTCGCCCATCTTGGGCATGGAGACTTCAACTTTAGCCATGTGGATGTGCTAGCTGGGACGGGTGGAAGAAAGGTAAAAGGCCTTCGGTAATACCAGGGAGCGCTCCGAGGCAGTTGCCAGAAAACCTGTGTTTGGCATGATACGCGATGGGGCTGATCGGTTTCTCGAAAATCGGAATCGAAAATCGCGAAACCGATCAGCCCACTCGCGTAGGTCATCTAAGCAATCAGCGGAGCGATAACGAGCGCCACGACGGCGATGAGCTTGATGAGGATGTTCAGGGATGGACCCGAGGTGTCCTTCAGTGGATCACCAACCGTGTCACCCACGACAGCGGCTTTGTGGGCATCCGAGCCTTTACCGTACTCCTTGCCATCGACGGTGATCTTGCTTTCGATCATCTTCTTGGCGTTGTCCCATGCACCACCGGCGTTGGACTGGAAGATGGCGAAGAGCACACCAGAGACGGTGACACCCGCAAGGAGACCACCGAGCATGTTCTTGTCGATAAAGCCGATGATGACCGGAACGAGGACGGCAAGCAGACCAGGAGCAACCATCTCGCGGATGGCAGCTTTCGTGGAGATCTCGACGCAACGCTCATGATCCGGCTTGGCCGTTCCTTCGCGAAGGCCAGGAATCTCGGCAAACTGACGACCGACTTCCTTGATCATGTCACCAGCTGCGCGACCTACAGCGCCCATGGCCATGGCCGAGAAGACGTAGGGCAGCATGGCACCGAGGAGCAGACCAGCCAGGATTTTCGGGTTGGCAACGTCAATGTTTTCGACGCCGGCCTGCTGCATGAAGGCAGCGAAGAGGCCGAGAGCCGTAAGGGCAGCCGAACCGATGGCGAAGCCTTTACCGATGGCCGCGGTGGTGTTACCAACTGCATCAAGCTTGTCCGTGCGCTCGCGCACTTCCGGAGGAAGCTCTGCCATTTCGGCGATACCGCCGGCGTTGTCCGAGATTGGGCCGTAAGCATCAACTGCCAACTGGATGCCTGTTACAGAAAGCATACCGACGGCGGCGATGGCGATTCCGTAGAGGCCGGCGAATGTGAACGCGCCGATGATTCCAAGCGCGAGGATCACGGCTGGGATACCCGTTGAATACATCCCCACTCCAAGACCAGCGATGATGTTCGTAGCCGAACCGGTGACCGACTGCGCCGCGATACCTGTAACCGGCTTCTTGTCCGTTGCCGTGTAGTACTCGGTAACGAGTCCGATCATCGTTCCGGCAGCGAGACCAATAAGCACGGCGTAAAAGACGCCTATGGCGGTATAGTCAGAACCAGCAACGCTCCAGGACTCAGGCAGCATCATCGTGATGATGAAGTAAGACAGAATGGCCATGAGACCGGCAGCACCAAACTCGCCGACATTGAGGCCGTGCTGTGGGTTGCCACCTTCTTTCACTTTGACGAAGAACGATCCGGCGATCGAGACGAGGATACCGACACCTGCAAGTACGAGCGGCAGGATGATCGCGCTCAGCTCGCCGAACGTCGAATCCGCCATGACACCCAGGAAGGCCGTTCCGAGAACCATGGTACCGATGATCGAGCCTACGTAGGACTCAAAAAGGTCGGCGCCCATTCCAGCAACATCACC
>CALIKL010000091.1 GCA_938018055.1 uncultured bacterium | reverse complement strand
GTCTCGCACTTCTGCGCCTGCATCTTGGACCCATGGTCTGCCAGCCACCATTTGCCACCTTCTGACGCCGAGGCACCCGTCATCTTCCCGTGGCTATGGAGAACAACAAAAAGCCCCACAGGCAACAAATGGTTGCTCTGCGGGGCCTTTTGAATTCAAGCTTGGACGAGTGTCATGGTGTGGTAGCCCACAACGCAGTCATCAACTTGTCGTTTCGCTGCAGATTCAGCTCGTCCATGTACCCAGTTGTGGTCGTGACTTTCTTGTGACCCAACATGGATTGGATGGCACGGACATCATGTCCTTGAGCTTGCGCCTCATTTGCTACCGAGTGACGGGCGACATGCATTGTGATTCCTTGCGGATCGATTCCAGCCATCACTGCAACAGTCTTCAGCCGATAATTCACCATCACATTCTTTGATGATATCTGACGGCGCAGGACTACTGGGTCTTTACGTGACCTTTCGTGAATCAGCGGAAAAACGGGATTCATGCCCAGTGCCAAATACGGGTGGAGAAATGGGAATGCATGTTCTGGAAGCATGTTTGCCACTCTCTGGCCGGTCTTCATCGAAGCATAAACAACCCGACCGTCAACAAAATTGTCAGGACTGAGCACGCACAAGTCGGAAAATCTCATGCCACCGGCGAAGTATGCAAACACAAACACATCGCGCGCCAACTTCAACTTGGAGCCTTCATCAAGCTCCAATGTCATGATGCGCTCAATCTCTTCAAAGGAAAGCCGTCGTCGAGCAGGTGTTGTCTTCTTCGGCATCTGGTAGCGCAAGAATGGATTGTCGTCGGCTGACACAAGACGATCTGCATGAGCCATGTTGAACATTCGACGGACACGTTTCATTTCGTTGTAAATCGTGTTGTTCGCATTTCCTCGGACATTTCTCAGGTGCCTTTCAAAATTGACGAGCTCTCGATGCGTCAGCTGAATCCACTTGAGTGACGGCTTAAAGACTTCAAGCATCTTGGTCTTGGTCACGAGAAATTTTTTCACCTCCCAGTATTGGCCCTTCTTTTCCAAGTCGTCGATGTACTCATCGAGAAACTGAAACACGCCGCTATACCCTTTCAGGATTTCTGACTTCACAGCGGCTGCTGTCCGATGATTTTCTGCAGCGAGATTCGCTTCGGTGCAAATGCGTTGGATCGTGTTGTTTTTGCTTTCGCTTAGAAGGTCTGAAGATCGAACTTGACGTCGTCTTTCGTTCCAATCCGCCAGCTTCACCCATACTTTTGCATTGATGTAGCTGGACTCCCGATTGGCGGTGATCCGGATGTAGATTGGGAAGGTCCCGTTAGTCAATTTTTTCTGCTTCATCAGGACAGGAGTGACAGTAGGTCGCATGTCTTGTTTGGTGTGTTGGTACAACATTGGTAAAACAAAAGTCGTTACCCACTGCGCCTCGACACAACGGTCGTCACCTCAATCCGGATTGATTTCAACGTTACTGGTACCGACTTCGGGGAAAAGCCGAAGTGCGATACCTATATCTCAAATCCTGCCGGGCCCACATAAACCCCGTCGATCTTGGGTCGCCGGGGTTTTTTCTTTTTATTGATGGATATCCGCCTACCAAATCAGCATGCCCATGTCAGATACCCAGATTCTGGTCCTGACTGTCACGTTTCTGTTGGCTACAGTGGTTGTGCTACCGCTCACCTACCTCGCGTATCGCAAGGAGAAACGGCGGCACGAAATCACCCTGCAACGCGAGCGTGCGCATCGGGCACGGGAAGCAAGGCTCCGGAGACAAGAGGAAGAAATTCAGAAGCGGCAGAAGGAGGATCAGGTTCGCAATCGAAAAGTGGCCGAGTACGACGCAAGGAGGCCCCACTTCAAGGAGCTCCGAGATCGTCTGTACGTGTCACCAACCTGCACGAAATGTGCGTCACATTTGGTCCATATTGTTTCGCTCAGTGCTGAAACGGGCGTCTTGACCTGCCGGTGCAATAAATGCGGGACGGTGCGCCGGGTGTATGCCAATAGCAAGGATGCTTTCCTTCGGGAGGGCGGTGAGCTGGCTGCCATTCTGAGGATCTATCACGCCCTCGAGCAGCATTATCCGGACTATCCTGGCCTGGCCGTCTACTTTCCCGAACCTACCGCCGGGACGTGATCCACCCACGCAATGGGCGAACGTCGACCCAGCACCTGTCTGCTATTTCAAACTACCCCTGTCATGCGACTCTTTATCGTTCTTTTGTTTTCGGGTCTTTTCACCCAAATGGCTCTTGCCCAGCATCCTGAAGAAGCTGCCGTCCTCGCAGTTACCCAACAGATATTCGACGGGATCAACCAGAAGAATGGAGATCTCATCCGATCTGCGATGGTACCCGAGGGCATGGTGATGGCCACTTTTCAGCAGGAAGGCACGCATCGGGCCCGTTTCACCAGTGCTGAGGATTTTATTTCCCAGGTCGATAATCCGCCCCAAGAGTTTCATGAGCGCATGTTTGAAACGACCGTACACATTCAGAAGGGTATCGCTGTGGTCTGGGCCGCCTACGATTTTCACCTAGATGGCGCCTTCAGTCACTGTGGAATAGACAATTTTTCGCTGGTCAAAATCGGAGAGGAATGGAAAGTCGTTTCCTTGACCTACACCGTGGAGATGGAGGGTTGCGCAAAGCGTCCTCCTATCGAGCGGGGCAGTGACGGGTAGCGTGCCTTCCGCAACATGCCGCAGGCCCTAACCAACTGGGGTCGCTCTACAGCTGGAGGTATCCGAACACCGAGAGCCACAGTGCCACGAGTGCGAAAAATCCTGCTTGGGCCATTTGGGACAGCGTGTCTCCCTGCTGGATCCGCTGGACTACCACAATAGACATCAAGAGACTGATTCCCACGGCGGCTAATACGCCCAGACCGGGTACGATGAGACCAACCCAGAGACCGATTCCTCCCAGAAGTTCAAGCACACCAACCAGCAACCTCAGGCGTGGAATGCCGAATCGTTCAAATTCGGCCTTCATTGCCTTGGAGAAAAGACAGGCAGCACCGTAGTACAAAAAAAACAGCCCGGTAAAGGCTGAAAGGACGTCATGGAGAAGGCTCATAAGAAGGCCAACTAAGGATATTGCTCAGCGTTTCTCCTATACTGACAGTTCACACATCGAAAAACGCCATGCCAGAATTCAATCTTCCCGCCCTTTTTCAGCTCATCGTCGCAGTCGGTCTTTTGAATGTCTGGCTGCTTCGTTCCCGATCAACGACCGCTTATCGCGGTGGTGCTGCTCAGAATCTGAAGGAAGAATTCAGCGCTTATGGTCTTCCATCAGCTGCATTCTTCGTCGTTGGCACCCTTAAGATTGGGGCAGCCGTAGCGTTGATCCTCGGATTCTGGATGCCTGAACTTATCCGCCCGTCGGCTTCCATTGTTGGCGTTTTGATGGTTGGTGCTATCGCAATGCATGTGAAAGTCGGCGATCCGATGATGAAATCGGTTCCGGCCATTCTCATGCTGGCCATGTCAGCGGGCATTCTTTGGTTATAAAACCAAAACGTCTTTCAGCGGTGATCAACGCCCAAACAGATGGGCGTTGTGGATGAATCCGTTAATGGTGAACGGCTCCTGGGCTTCGTCCAGATGAGGCGGGTAGACGAGCCAAGCAGCACCAGCGCCGATCAGGCATAGCACACCTGTCACGGAAAAGGCCAGCGGGAAATTGCCCATGTCGCCGAGCAGTCCGCCCAGGATCGGAAAGACGATACCGCCTACTCCGTAGGCCAGGAATATCCACGGGTAGTTTTTGCCCACGGCGCGGATGCCGAATTCATCGGCCGTCAGCGCTGGGAAGAGCGCAAAGTTGCCTCCGAAATTGAATCCGATGAGAGAGGCCATCAGGTACAGGGACCAGACGTTTCCCGCGGCCATGGTGAACAGAAGCAACAGAAATCCCTGCGAAGCGGCCATCAGGACTACACTGTGCTTTCGCCCCAGCTTGTCACTGATGGTCCCCCACGCGACGCGGCCGATTCCATTGGCCAAACTGAAGAAAACGGGCACTGATCGAGATGTAGCCGCTCCATGAACGGCTTGCGGCGCATTCAGTTGACGCCAAACACGTCTGCAATGACTTTCTTGCGGTGTGCAAAGATGCGGCCGAGCTGCAGCTTGATCAGAGGATAGGCCAGATCACCCAGGGGTGAGAGCGGCAGAGCATACTCCACCTCGTCCACAATGAGAGTGCGATCACCGTGATCCTCGAAGCGATGCGTATGAATCCACTTCTTGTAAGGACCTTTCAGCTGCGTGTCCTCAAAATCGTGCGGAGGATTCCACCCTGTGATTTCGGTGCGCCACTTGAACGGGACTCCAGCGAGCCGAATCTGATAGTCGATCAAAGCGCCCACTTTCATCTCGATAGGCTGTTCGGACAAGATCTGAAAGCTCAACTCCTCTGGAGTGATGCGCTCGAGGTTGGCTGCATTTGAGAAGAAGGCAAAGACCTCGTCGCGTGGGCGGTCGATCCATTGTTCAGAATGCAGCTGGTGCGTGATCATGAGTCCGAGGGTTTTCGTTAGGGCCTGCGGTAGCGCAACATCAGCGCCGAGAAAAGGTGCTACAAAAAGAAAGGGGGCGCCCCCCGCCGAGGCACCCCCTTATGACAGGTGTCTTCCGATGATGTTACGGAAGGATCACCGCGTCAATTACATGAATGATGCCATTGGAAGCTTCGATATCCACTGCAACGACCTGGGCATTATCGATGTAGACTTTGTCTTCCTTGACTTTGATGTCAATGGTCGAGCCCTGCACGGTCGCTGCTTCGGTCAGCTTGACTACGTCGCCAGAGGTCACGCGACCCGGTACGACATGGTAGGTCAAGACGGCTATCAGCTGATCCTTGTTTTCTGGCTTGAGCAGATCGGCGACCGTGCCTTCCGGGAGCGCGGCGAACGCCTCGTCCGTGGGAGCAAAAACCGTGAAGGGACCGTCACTCTTCAGGACGTCCACCAACTCGGCTGCCGTAACGGCCGCGACCAGCGTCTCGAACGTGCCAGCTGCGACCGCGATGTCGACAATGTCATTGTCCGTCTCGGCCTGAGCCTCAGCGGTCGGAGCTGACCAAACGGTCATCATCGAGACCAGCGCTAGCGTGAGGAAGTTTTCCATTCGATTTGTCTAATGTAAAATTTGAGGGTGGCCGGCCCGACCTTCTCGAGCCATCATCTGACGACAGTCTACGGACATGACCGACGCTCAAACAGCTTGATTGGATGGGATGCGATCCAAGTCGGTAAACGGCGAGCAGGAGCGACAAATGGCTGGCGTCCTGTCCTCTCACCCACCCAACACGTCCTCCACCTGCGGCCAGTATCGCCTGGACAGCTTCAGCTCCTTGCCATCCTTGAGATAGACGATATAGTCGCCGTGGAAGTAGGGTTTGATTTCACGAATGGAATTGATGCAGACAATCGTGGAGCGATGAATCCGGACAAACCGATCTGGCGCGAGCTTTCGCTCCATGCCTGTCATTGTCTCGCGGATCATGTTCTTTTGATTCCCACTATGCAATATCACGTAGTCGCCCGCTGCTTCAACCCAGTCCACTTCTGAGGCATCCACAAACCGGATGGTCCCACGCTCCTTGATCATGAATCGCGTTTCTGCAGCGGAAGATGTGGGCGTACGCGTTTCGCTGAGCAACTGGCGAAGTCGCTCTTCGAGATCCGCACGGCGCGTCTGCTTCAGCTGAGCTCGGGCTTTGGCTAGCGCCGCTTCAAAACGATCGTCTGAAAACGGCTTCACGAGGTAGTCGATGGCGCTGGTCTCGAATGCTTTCACGGCGTACTCATCGTAGGCTGTAACGAAGACGACCGGGGGCATTCGATCCGTTCCCACCTCTGAAACCACCTCGAGTCCTGTGAGGCCAGGCATCTGAACATCCAGGAAGACCAGGTCAGGTTCGTACTCGCGGATAGCATCTACAGCCTGACGCCCGTCTGAGGCTTCTGCTACGACCTCGACGTCTTTTACGTCCTCAAGTAACAGTCGCACGGTGTCCCTCGCGAGAGACTCGTCATCGGCGATAATGATATTGAGCGGGGCTTCCATGCTTATTCCACCTCGACAGGGAGTTTCATGATCGGATCTGTGGAGTAGGGGACACGAATGTTCACCTCAAGGCCGCCAAGGCTTCCGTTTCGGAAACTGAAGTCTTGCTGAGTACCGTACAGATTTTCCAGACGCTCCTGCGTATTACCGACGCCGACACCCTTTTGCAGGCGTTCGGGATTTTTCAACCCTGGACCATTGTCCGCGACCGTCATGCTGACAACGTCATCTTGCAGCCGAGCAATAATGCGAATGATGCCCTGATCCATCGAGGGAGAAATTCCGTGGTGGATCGCGTTTTCGACGATGGGCTGGAGAATCAAATTGGGTACGTAGGCTCCCTGCACGTCATTGTCCACGTCCATCTCGACCTTGAGTCTGTCCCCGAATCGCGTCTGTTCAATGGCGAGATAACGCTTGAGGAAGTCGAGCTCCTGCTCCAGCGGTATTTCTTGTTGTCCCTTGTTCTCCAGGGCCAGACGCAAGAATTCGCCCAACTGGCCAAGCATGTTGACGGCCAAACGGTTCTCATTCTTACGAACCAGGGCTGCGACAGAGTGAAGCGTATTGAACAGAAAGTGCGGGTGGATCTGCATTTTCAGCGCACGCAGGTTTGCCTGAGCCAGTTGAACCTGCAGCGCTGCCGTCTGGGCCTCGCGGCCGACATAGCGACGATAATATTCCCACGCCGAGTACAGCCCCACGACAGCCGCGTAAGTAAAGATGTTGGCGTGGATTCGCGTGAAGAAGTGGACGCGGTAGAGGCCGAGGGACACCTCGTCATGCAATCCGGTCGTGCGGAAAAGCATCAGGTTCACCGCGGAGTGAACGAGCATACTGGCCACAAGAGCCGGGATATGGACGGTAGTTAGAACCCGCTTCCAGTTGTCCTGCTCAAGCGGAAACGTACGACTGAGCTTGATTATGGCAGGTGTCAAAAAGGCCCATATGTACCAGTTTGGCAGCGTCGAAATCAATGCGTAGGACCAATTCAACGGCTGCGCCATGACCGTCTGGTTCAAGTAATAAAAGCTCAGGGCGGCGACGCCCGGAATGGACCAGACCAACAGGTAGGCTGGAAGATTGAACCATTCCGCCCAGGGGCGCGGAATAGAAATGGCTTGGACGCGGGCTGCGGATGACATAATACTGGGTGCGAGCATTTCGGGGTGGAGCTGACGCGCGAAAATGCGCCAGAGGCCCCAGGTACACGACTCCCGTGCGACGAGCGGCTACGCCGGTCGATCAAAGGCTGTTTGAAACGATGGACGGCAAAAGAGATGCGAGTGGGCCGCCGTCCTAATGGTTAGTGAAGGGTCTGCCCGATTCGTTTCAGTACATGAATCCAAGAGCAGGGCGATTTCATTATTCTGCATCAGATATCCCCTCAAAGAAGGCGGCTCCTGCCTACTTTTCGACACCATCCATCCAATCCGCCATCTCTATGAAACGGACCCTTTCCGTTGTGTCTGTCTTTCTGCTTCTCATGTTTGCCGGCATGCCAACCTTTGCACAGCAAGCCGACCCAGCTGATGTGGAAAGCATAGACGCCATCATGAAAGCCTACTACGAGGTCGTTTCGGGACCCGCCGGAGAATCAGGTGACTACGAACGAGACAAGACGCTTCACCATCCTGATGCGTGGATTGCCATCGCGGGGGAAGATGACGACGGAAACGCCTTCGTCAACCGAATGACACTGGAAGGATTTTACGGCGATAATGCGCCTCGCAGCGAACCGTTTTGGGAGTACGAGGTGGAACGGGAGGTTCTGCGTCACGGCAACATGGCTCACGTCTGGAGCCGTTATGCATCATCGCGTGAGCCGAATGGTGAGCCCTATACAACCGGCATCAACACCATCACACTTTGGCACGATGGAAGTCGTTGGTGGGTCATGGGCTGGATGTTCGATACATCCGAGGAATGAGTACACGTATGAAGTAGCGCTTCCGGGTGCCCCAAACGCTTTCCATCCTGATTACGCGCTATGGCTTCTTGCTCATCTTCGCGGCGGTAATATGGCGCTAGTCCTTGATCCAATGTAATCTGATCATCACCGATTGGATGATCTTCACCCGCACATAGTACCTGATTCGCCCTTGTTCATCTCTGCCCTGGACCTCTTCAAAGTTGGAATCGGCCCATCCAGCTCCCATACCATGGGACCCATGGTCGCGGCGCGTGCATTTCGCCGCAGCATCGGTCGGCACGTTGCCAATGGCGACTTGGTCGTTGGCGATGGGGCGCGCATCCAAGCCATTCTGAAAGGCTCGCTGGCTTGGACCGGCAAGGGTCACGCGACGGATCGAGCAGTCGTTCTGGGTCTGAACGGCTACACACCACGCGCGCTCATCGATATCGATGTGAACGACCTGATAGGAGATCTGTGGCAGCGGATTCGTATTGAGGAAGATACCTGGACAGCTGGATTCGCTCCTCCCGACGACATCATTTTCGATCGAGGCGACCCGTTACCAGAGCACCCCAACGGAATGATATTCCGGGTAGTCGATGGCGACCGGTGTCTACACGAGCGTCGCTACTTCTCTATCGGAGGTGGGTTCATTTCGGGAGAAGAAGAAATCGACGACATTGAAGCGCCTTTGGCCATGGAAGATGCCCAGGGCTTCCCCTACCCCTTTGAGTCCGGAAGGGATATGCTCGAAATGTCTCAGGAGTGCGGCCTGTCCATTGCAGGCATGAAGCGGGAGAATGAGCATCGCTACCACGGGGACAAAGAACTCGACCGTGGATTGGATGAAATCTGGATGGTGATGAAGCAGTGCATCGAGAACGGTCTCGGTGCCGAAGGGACACTACCCGGCGGGCTGAACGTCAAGCGTCGTGCGCACCATCTCATTGAAGCACTTCGAGCTGGCGAGGGCCGTATTTCAATGAATGACTGGCTCTGCGCCTACGCCATGGCGGTCAATGAAGAGAATGCGGCAGGCCACATGGTGGTCACGGCTCCTACCAATGGTGCCGCCGGGGTCGTACCAGCTGTCTTGAACTACATGGTGGAACACGAAGGGCTGGACATGGATGGAATCCACGACTTCCTCCTGACAGCGGCGGCCATCGGCGGGTTGATAAAGCACCGTAGCAGCATTTCGGGCGCCGAAGTTGGCTGTCAGGGCGAAGTCGGCTCTGCCTCCGCCATGGCCGCCGCGGGACTATGCGCGGTGATGGGAGGAACGGTAGCTCAAGTGGAAAACGCCGCTGAGATCGCCCTCGAGCATCATCTGGGTTTGACCTGTGATCCGGTTGCCGGCCTGGTTCAGGTACCGTGTATAGAGCGCAATGGGTTTGGAGCGATCAAGGCTTTCACGGCCGCATCGCTGGCCATGCGTGGGAGTGGGCATCACATCATGACGTTGGACGCGTGCATCTCGGCCATGAAGCAGACGGGCGAGGAGATGTCCCACAAGTTCAAGGAAACGTCGTTGGGCGGCCTGGCCGTCAGCATCACCGAGTGTTGAGGACCTCCTCGGCCACGCGGCCTTGACGTGTTTGAAAGGGGTCAGTATCCGTAAATGGAGAAATCGTCCTTCTTGAGATGAAGTGACAGGACGATGGCCAGCAAGGCGGAATTGGCCAACAAGGCCGACCCTCCGTACGAAATGAACGGAAGCGGAATTCCGATCACCGGCAATAGCGACGTGGCCATACCGATGTTGATGAAAATGTGGATCAGGTAGATGCCCGCTGCACCGGCGGCAATCAGCACACCGAATGGGTGCTTCATATTGGCTCCAAGTTGAAGCAGCCTGATCAACAGGATCGCAAACAGCCCCAGAACAAGCAGACTCCCAAAGAAGCCCCATTCTTCTCCAATCACCGAGAAGATGAAATCGGTGGACTGTTCAAAAACATACCCACCCTGCGTCTGAGTCCCCTGCAGAAACCCCTTCCCGAACCATCCGCCACTGCCGATGGCCGCCATGGAATTGACCTGATGAAAACCCACATTTTGCCGGAATTCAGCAGCACCCGGATCCGTGAATGACATGATGCGCTGGACCTGATAGTCTGACAGAATCATGGTCAACGCAACGTTTGCCATCGCGACAACCCCTCCGGTCATCACCAGAGACACAACGCTGATGCGCACGTCGCGGGTGCGCCACCACATGAAGCCCAAGAACAGCAAAACGAAGCCGATGGCTACGGGCATGGATACGATGGCAAAGTAACCAGCCACCGCCGGTGCAATCATCAGCAACAGCAAATTGAAGTCGAGACCAGACCAGAACAGTACAATGGGGACGAGGCCGAAGAAGACCAGTGCCGTCCCCGTATCGTTTTGCAAAACGATAAGTATGGCCGGCAGCATGATGATGCCCAGCAACAGGAATGCAAAACGTAGGTCCATGGTTTTTGGTCTACGCATGCCCACCACTTGCGCTACGGCCAACACCGTGCCCACCTTCGCCATTTCCGATACCTGGAGGCCGATAGGGCCAAAGTAGAGCCAGGATTTCGCTCCATTGACCTCGCGCCCAAACACCAGAGCGGCCAACAACAGCAGGATGGTCAACCCATAGATGGGAAAGGCCATCTGCTGGAAGAAACGGACGGGCAGAACCAGCGCAATCACCAATCCCACGAGGCTGATGCCGACCCACATGATCTGGTTGCTGAAATTCTGGCGTGGATTGAATTGATAGAATTCGGACGATGGGCCATGCGTTGCTGAAAAGATGGCCAAAAGGCCAATCAGCACCAGTGCTGCCCAGGTGAACAGCGTGACGGGGTCCAGATTCGTATAACGTCTCCTCACGTACTGATCACCCTCCTGGACTTCCAAGCGTCTCGTAAAGTGGCGCGCTGTTCATTTCAAACATCTGCTGCCAGATCCAGGCCCGGTCTCCACTGAGATCCACGCGGCCCGTCAGGAATCGCTCTGCCATGAAACTGGCCGTCCGACCCGCGGCTCCCGATCCATACCCGGCATTCTCGACAAATACGGCGATGGCGATTTCCGGATCATCAGCAGGCGCAGCCATGATGAAAACAGAATCGTCTTCCTCGCCCCGGCTGTTCTGAGCCGAACCGGTTTTCCCGATCGAGGGAATGTCCGGAATCTCGAGCCACCAGCTGGTCTCTTCAATGACCTGCCGCATCCCTTCGCGCAGAAGACGCAGGTACGTTTCGTTCAAATCCAGGGTTACCGGCTCCGGGTAATCGGGGACCACATGTTCACCCGTCTCCGGGTCCACCATGCTACGGACAAAGTGCGGCGTTACGAGCGTACCGCCATTGGCAATGGCTCCCATGTAGCGGGCCAGCTGTAGCGTGGTCACCTCCATTTCGCCCTGACCCACGCCAAGGTTCATGATGTAGCCCTGTGTCCAACCACCGATGCCTGGAAATTGCTCATTGTACCATGCAGAGTCGGGCACATTCCCGCGTTCCACCTCTCCCGCCGCAATGTCCAGATAAGGCCGCTCGCCAAAACCGAGCGTGGTGGCAAGGCGATGCAGCGAATTGACGTCAATACGCCGCATCATCTCGAAAAAGAACGTATTGCAGGAATACTTGATCGCTTCGACGACGTTGATAGCGCCGTGCTCATCCAGGCATTTGTAGATGCGACCACCGCCCAATGGATGATAGCCCGGACAATAGACCTCATCATTGTAGTCAATCTCCCCCATCCCCAGTGCCAACAGGGCAATGAGTGGCTTGAAGGTGGACCCGGGCATGAATTTGCTCTGTGTCACCCGGTTGAACATGGGTTTGTCCAGATGGGTGGTGATGCTGTCCCATTTCTGAGGGTCCAGACGTTTCGTGAACAGGTCGAGGTCGTAGTCAGGTGCTGAATGAAGAGCCAGGATCTCACCATTGCGCGGATCGAGGGCGACCACCCCACCCCGCTTGCCCACGAACAAGCTTTCAGCAAACGCTTGCAGATCCGCATCGATGGTCAGATTCAGATCGAGGCCATTCTTGGCCGGGCGATCTTCCTGCCCATCCAGGTACTCGGCGACCACCTGCCCTTTGATGTTGATCATCTTGAAGTCGGACCCCGGTACTCCGCGGACGGCAGATTCATACTGGCGCTCCAGTCCACCCTGACCAAATGGATCCCCCCAGACGTAGCCTTCTTCACGATGTTCTTGCAGCGCGCTTTCTGATATCTCACGGACGTATCCCATGGCATGGGTCATGCGGGCATCCGTCAGATACTGTCTTTTCTGGGTGATCTCGTAGTCAACCCCGGGCAAAATATGGCGATGCTCAAGCACACGGCTCAGTTCCTCGAACGAAACATCTGCCTGGATGGGAGCACGCTGGAACGGATTTTTCGCAGCCGCCTGAAAGCGCTCTGCAATGACTGAATCAGGACGCTCCAGGAGCCTGGAGATGAGAGGGATGGTCTCTTTGTCGAAGTACCTGGGCGTGACAAAAAGAGTGAACCGCGGCTCGTTGTCCACCATGAGTACGCCATTACGATCGTAGAATCGGCCGCGAGGTGGCTGGACGCGCCATTCTCGGACCGCATTATTTACCGATTGGCCCGTGTGATCGGAACGCTCGACAATCTGCAGTTTCCCGACCCGGAGCGTCAGGATGCCCATGATGATGGCAACCAGCGCGATAAAAATCCTGAGCCGGGACCGGCCTTCGTCCATGATGATCTGAATGGTCTACAAGATGAGTCGATCAGGTGTCCAGGGAAATCGTCAACCGGACCCACTTCAAATCATCAGGCGGACCCCCGGGTTCCGTTCACCCATGCATTCTTCCTGATCAGTGAGAACCGGTCACCATTGACGTGGAAATGCGGTTTTTAAGGCCCGGAAATTGCGACCGTACTCTCGCAGACGTTTCTTTCGGTCTCGCAACCAGGCTCAACCCTAGACGTTCGTAACCGAACGCCTCCCACCGCCTACTCAGGGTCACCCGATTGCCTCCGAAGGTCGTAGATAGCCGACTTCTTCCGGGTTGTCCTACCCGCCCGTCCGGAAGCTTACCACACATGTGATATGATTGTACTTAGCACGCTCCATGGTTCGCAAGCGAGCTCCCGTCGCAGGCTTGCGTCCCGGTGGTCCCGGACGTTTTTGCTGGCCTTGTTGATTGGAAGCTTTCTCCCGGTTGCTGCCAACGCGCAGTACTTCGGGCGCAACAAAGTCCAGTACGATGACTTCGACTTCGAGTCCTTCAAGACGGAGCACTTCGAATTCTACCTCTATCCGGAGGAACGCCTGGCGGTCCAGGATGCTGCACGAATGGCCGAGCGCTGGTACCAGCGCCACAGCCGCACCTTCCTGCGCGAATTCTATGAGCGAAAGCCCATCATCTTCTATGCGAACGATGCTGACTTTCACCAAACCAATGCCATCAGCGGGTCCATAGGGGAAGGCACCGGTGGGGTCACCGAGAGCCTCAAGGAGCGCGTCATCATGCCGCTGACCGGCATGTATCATGAAACAGACCATGTGCTCGGGCACGAGCTGGTCCACTCGTTCCAGTATGACATTGCCCTTTCGCGCACAGATTCCATCCGGTTCGCCTTCCAACTCGTCCCCTTGTGGATGACCGAAGGGATGGCGGAGTATTTCTCTGTCGGACGAGTTGACGCCCACACGGCGATGTGGATGCGCGATGCCGCGCTACGGGACGACCTGCCTACGATCACGCAGATCACCCGGGACATGAGCTACTTCCCGTACCGATACGGACAGGCCTATCTGGCCTATATCGGTGGCAAGTATGGCGATGTGGCTGTAGCCAACCTCTTCAAGCTGTCCGGACGGGTCGGCGTGGATTCTGCCTTTGTCTACACGCTGGGTATCACGGCCGACTCCCTCTCCACCGAGTGGATCGACACCATCAAGGAAACCTACTTGCCGCTGACGGCGGATCGAGACAGTATGGAGCAGGCTGGCCGAAAAGTGCTTGCTAGTGACATCGATTCGGGCACCATGAATATCGCGCCCGTGGTGAGTCCTGACGGTCAATATGTGGCCTACTTGTCTGAGAAAGATCTCTTTGAAATCAACCTCTTCATCGCCGACGCCAACACAGGGGAAATCATTCGCCGTCTGAAAGGAGGAAACCGGGATGCACACTTCGACGCCATCCGGTTCATTTCCTCTGCCGGCTCGTGGTCACCCGACGGGCGCGAGTTTGCCTTCATCACCTTTGTCGAGGGCGACAACGAGATTTCCATTCTGGACTGGACCAAAGGCGATGTGGTTCGCCGATTCAAGGTCGATGGGGTTTCTGCCATCACCAACCTGGCCTGGTCGCCTAACGGCGATGAGCTTGCATTTTCTGGCATGGATGGCGGCATATCCGACCTGTACCTCCTGAATATGGAAACGGGTGCGGTGCGACAGCTGACGAATGATCGCTTTGCCGATCTGCAACCCGCATGGCACCCGGATGGACGTCAGCTTGCGTTTACGACAGATCGAGGCGAAATGGGCTCTAATTTCAGGACGCTGGAATACGGGGAACCACGGCTCGCGGTCATCGATACGGAGACGCTCGAAATCGACGTACACCGTCCTTTCGAGGGCATGCACCATAATCCTCAATTCTCTCCCGATGGTAACCAGCTGTATTTCATCTCAAGTCACGATGGCTTCAAGGATGTGTACCGCATTGACCTCCCATCGGACGAAGTCTATCGTCTGACGCACCAGAAAACCGGGGTCTCAGGCATCACGGCCATGAGTCCTGCCATGTCGGTCGCTGCTCAAAATGGCCGGATGATGTTCTCGGTCTTTTCCGATGGTGCCTACACGGTATTTGCGCAGGAAGGCGATGAGCTGAGTGGGGAAATGGTGGACATGACTGCCCTCGAGTACAATCCGATTGCAGCCATCCTTCCCCCCGCCTCCGCGCTCAACGAAGGGCTTGTGGCCAACTACATGGAAGACCCACTGACCGGGCTTCCCCCGGATGAGGATTACTCGGCTGAAAGCTACAATCCTCGTCTCATTCTCGACTACGTAGCACCGCCGTCCATCGGAGTCCAGGCAGGGGGCCTGTATGGCGCGGGCGTTTCCGGTGGCGTTGGATTCTACTTCTCCGACATGCTGGGCAATCAAAATCTGACGGTCATTGCTCAGGCCAACGGCTCGTTCAAGGATGTTGGTGCCCAGGTCGCCTACTTGAATCGCGAGAATCGATTCAATTGGGGCCTCGTGGGTGGACACGTTCCCATCCTGTTCGGGTCATCCTATATCGGCAATGATGGTCAGAGCATTCTGAATCTGCGCCAGCGAATCTATATAGACCAGCTCGAGGGACTTGCGGCCTATCCATTCTCGACAACCAAGCGACTGGAAGCGTCGGGAGGATTTACCCGCTACGGATTTGATTATGAGCTGGACACATTCCGATTCGATCCATTGACCGGGTTCGTGACGCGAAATCGAGAGCAACTCAACGAGGCCGAGCCGAGTGCCCAGTATTTTGCCACGACGGGACTTGCTTACGTTTCGGACTATTCCTTCTTCGGATTCACGTCACCCGTTCGCGGTGGACGTTCCCGCTTTGAAGTAGCCCCTTTTATCGGTACCGAGCGATTCATCCGCGTGCAGGCGGATTGGAGGAAGTATCTGCAATTCAGCCCGGTTACGCTGGCTGTTCGCGGGCTGCACGTGGGCAACTATGGTGCGGATGAAACATCCAATTCGCTGTTTACCCGGGAATACCTCGGATATGCCAACAGCATCGGTTTCATCCGCGGATATTCCTTCTCCTCATTCGACAATCTGGATGAATGTACACCAACGGCCCAGGGTATCTGTGCGGAGCAGAACCGGCTGCTTGGAACGCGGATGGCAACGGCCTCGGTAGAACTTCGCGTGCCGCTTCTCGGGACAGAATCGTTCGGTCTATTGAACTTCCCCTATCTCCCGACTGAACTCACCTTTTTCCTTGACGGTGGCGTGGCGTGGACCGCGAATGAAGCGCCCGAACTGGGTTCCGTCAAAGACTGGTTCAAAAGCTCGCGCACGGCGGAACGCATTCCGGTCCTGTCGACCGGGGTCTCAACACGCGTGAATCTCTTCGGATATACCGTGCTGGAAATCTTCTACGCCAAGCCATTCCAGCGCCCAATCAAGGGATCCCACTTCGGCTTCCAGATCATCCCGGGTTGGTAGAAATCAGGCCCGGAGGCCAGACAATTTCAAGGGTCCCTCTGACGAGGTGATCCGCGCGCGGCGGTCGGTGGGCGCCGATCGCCCCGCGCGCCCCCATTCGGATGTTTATCTCGGCTGCGGGCAGATCAGGCAGACATGACCGCCCTCATGATGGTCACTGCATGTCCACGCAGTAGAACGCGGTCGCCCTGGAGCTCGACATCTACTTCCCCTCCCCTCTCGGAAAGCTGTCGTGCTTTCATGCGGGTCTTGCCCAAACGATCACTCCACCACGGAGCAAGGCAACAGTGGGCCGATCCGGTTACAGGATCTTCAGGAACTCCGCATTGCGGCGCAAAGAAGCGCGATACAAAGTCCAGATCAGCGTCATCGGCAGGTGCCGTCACAATCAGGCCTCGCACATCCAGAGCAGCGATCGCACTCATATCCGGTCTCAGGCCACGCAGGGTCTTCTCGTCGGCAACCTCAGCGAGCGCATCCATGCGGTTCGCTGCGTGCCGCACACAATCCAGATTCAAAGCGTTGTCGACCAGTTCGGCGGGAAAATGCTCGGTCGCTGGTTCGGCGGGGAAGTCCATGACCAACAATCCAGATGATTCGCGAGTGACGCTCAACCTTCCACTGAGAGTCTCGAAATGGATGGGCCTCTCTGAAGAGGTAAATCCCTTTTCGAACAAGACGTGAGACGTAGCGAGGGTAGCGTGGCCACACAGATCCACCTCTGCAACCGGCGTGAACCAACGCAGGTGCCAACTCCCATTGTCGCGGCGACGGACGAAGGCCGATTCAGACAAGTTCATTTCATTGGCGATGGCCTGCATCAGGTCATCCGACAGATCCTCCTCGACAACGCATACGGCGGCGGGATTGCCGGCGAAGGGCCGTTTGGTGAAGGCATCAACCTGGTAAAGTGTCAATTCCATGCGGACGGGATGTCAAATGGCGAGTGAAGGGGCCGCGTCGGGGCGGCGGCTTGTGTATCTTGGTGGCCTCCTGGCCCCGACCAGGTTTATCGGACGACTCCAGAACGCATGTATTCCCGATTCCGATCCGCCCTCTTCGCCCTCGGTCCCGAGACCGCCCACAATGTGGCGTCTCTTTCGGCGCGATTTGCCCAGCACGTGACCCCCTTCATGCTGGATGCCATGTATCAGTACGCGCATCCGAGTCTGCATCAGGAGATATTTGGAAAGACGTTTGCCAACCCGGTTGGGCTGGCGGCTGGCTTTGATAAGAATGCCCGGATGATTCCCTTTTTCCGCAAGGCGGGATGCGGCTTTGTCGAAGTGGGCAGCGTCAGTGCGCGCAAGAGCAAAGGCAACAAGAAGCCTCGTGCCTTCCGGCTTCCCGAAGACGAAGCGTTGATCAACCGAATGGGGCTCAACAACGTGGGAGCGGCGGCGGTGCAGCCACGACTCAGGCAGCATGCCGGGCAAATTGCGTTCCCAGTTGGCGTGAACATCGCCAAGACCCACGGTCCGGACATCATGGGTGATGCGGCCATCGAAGACTTCTGCGAAAGCTTCCGATTGCTTGCGCCATATGCGGATTATGTTGCCCTGAACGTTTCATGCCCGAATACCGAAGAGGGCAAAACGTTCGAAGATCCCAACTCGCTTGACCAGCTTCTTGGGGCCATCATGCATGAGCGCAATCAGATGTCACGGCGCGTCCCGGTTTTGATCAAGATCTCCCCGCCACACACCGCGAGCTTTGTGCTGGACAGTTTTTTCGACGAGATCCTGCTGGTCTCTCTGGCTCACAAGGTGAATGGGTTCATCGCAACCAACACCGCTTCGGACCGTGCTGGATTGGCTACGTCGCCATCCCGGCTGGCGCAGATCGGTAAAGGGGGTCTCAGCGGGCAGCCATTGTGCGAACGCGCGACCGGACTGGTCCGGTATCTATATCGCAAAACGAATGGCAAGGTACCCGTGATCGGGGTCGGAGGTATCGCCTCAGCGGAACAGGCATATGAACGGATCAAGGCCGGAGCCTCCCTGATCCAAGTCTACACAGGTCTGGTATATCAAGGGCCAGGGCTCATCCGATCCATCAAGGAGGGCTTGGTCAATTTGATGGAAGAAGAGGGACACTCGTCCATTGCCCCCATCGTCGGTATTGAGTCCGACAAATAGATCAAACATGAATATGCCGGGCCGCCCCAAGTGCGGCCCGGCATATCATTTCACTCGGGAGGCTCCGGATCTTCCCTCCCTCCGTGTGCGACGGGATGACGCGTAGTGGGCACGCCATCCTTGAAGCGTCCTAGCCCTGAGCCACGGCTTGGGCCTCGATGGTCAGTGTTACTTCGTCGCCAACCAGAACACCACCTGCCTCAAGTGCCTGATTCCACATCAACCCGAATTCCTTGCGGTTGATCGTTCCTTCGGCCTGGATTCCGATGCGCATGTTGCCCCACGGGTCAACACCCGTACCGGTTTCGCTGACATCCAGCGTGACGGTCTTAGTGACATCGCGAATCGTGAGTTGTCCGGTAACCGTGAGCTGCCCTTCTGCTACACGCTCAACAGTCGTGCTGGTGAATGTGATCGTTGGAAAGTTATCCGAATCAAAAAAGTCACCTGAACGAAGGTGGCCATCGCGATCAGCATTACCGGTATCTACAGAGCTCGCCTGAATCGTGGCGGAAAAGCTCCCTCCGGCGAGATCGCCGTTTTCTCCCTGCACGATGGAGCCCGTAAATTCGTTGAATGCGCCACGCACTTTGGCGAACATCATGTGCTTTACAACGAAGCCTATCTGCGTGTGGGCAGGATCGATTTGCCAAGTGGTCGGGGTCTGTGTTTCTGCGGTTGTATTCATCGGTACCTCTGGTGGGGATGTGTCAATTGGAGTTGAGAAAAAGAGCGTCCATGCAATCAGTGTGTGTTGTAACATAGATGTTACAACACCTAAAGGAGCAAAAAAGTCATGGTTGGTTTCGGGCTGCTTTGAGTAATGTAGCTAGTTGGTCGAGTTCGTCGGACGAAAGATGTCCAATTTGAGAGCGATGCATGTCCAGAATGGGTTCATCCAGCCTGGCCAACAAGTTCAATCCCTCCTTGGTTATCCGGGTGGTGGTATATCGCCTGTCATCAGGGTTTGTATCCTTCTGCGCATAGCCAGCGCTTATCAGTCGGTCAATAAGGCGTGTCGCGTCGGGAACAGGTGCAATCATACGAGCACCTACATCATTGCGACACAGACCGGAAGATCCAGCGCCCCGAAGGATGCGAAGCACGTTGTACTGCGTCATGGTCAAACCGTGCGCTTTCAGGCCTTCAGCAAGAAAGTGCTCCAACCCTGCAGCTGTACGGAGTATCTCCAGGGAGACTTCTTCTTCCAGGCGCTTTTGACGCTGATCAAGGGCTGAGGTGGACGATAGATCTGACATGATTCGCCTATAATAGGTGTTGCAACACCTATTGTCAACCTCTCCATAGCAACCTGGAAGCGCTTCGATCGTTTTGAAAGGCCCGCGCCCGCCAGAAGACTCATTCATCCGGCTTTTTGACCTCCCTCATCCAAGACGCCCATGAACGCTCTCGTTGATTTCAATACCGTTCCCCAGCTATTCAATCGTCTCGTCGACTATCACGTCGGTAACGATCAGACGGTCCTCCGCTATGTCGATAAGGACTCAAAGGACTGGGTAGAGATCAAATGGCCCGAATTCCGTGACCGAGCGCGTGCCATGGCTGGGTACTTGTACGCGCAGGGAGTCCGTCCTGGTGATCGCGTGGCCATCCTGTCCGAAAACAGACCCGAGTGGGCCTATGCGGACATGGCGACGCAGCTCCTAGGTGCGGTCAACGTCTCTCTCTACACGACGCTTCCTCCGAAAGAAGTCAGCTACATCGTTCATGATTCGGCAGCTTCTGTCTTCATCGTATCGACGAAGATCCAGCTCCGCAAGGCGTTACAGATATTTGATCTGTGCCCCGAATTGAAGAAAATCGTCTCCATGGTCTCCCCTCCGGATGACGTGGAGAACACCGAACATGTCGACCTCTTCGACGAAGCCATGGAAGGGGGTTTTGAGTACTACGAGGAGTACGAAGACGCCATCCGGGCCAACGAGCGGGCGGTCAAACCAGAAGACCTCTCCGTCTTGATCTACACCTCGGGTACTACAGGTAATCCCAAGGGAGTCATGCTTACGCATCGTAACCTCTGTGAGAACCTGAAATCAGCCCTGCAGCGCCTGAGACTGCGTGAGGGCGGTCGTCACCTGTCTTTCCTTCCACTCTGCCACTCGTTTGAACGACTGGGAGGATACCTGGGGACGCTCGCCAGCGGCATGACCATCTCCTACGCACGCAGCATTGATACGGTCACGCGCGACATTCTGGATGTCCAGCCCACGGTCCTTCTCTCCGTCCCACGCCTTTACGAGAAGATCTTCAACGCGGTCAACAAATCCGTAGAAGAAGGAGGAGGCGCCAAGAAGAAGATTTTTGCCTGGGCCCGAGATGTCGGTTTCCGCTACAACCTGAAAAAAGCCCGCGGCGAACGTATAAGCCCTATCCTGGCCGGCCAATACAAGCTGGCTTTCAAGCTGGTGTTCGCCAAGCTGCATGAAAAGTTGGGAGGCCAAATCGAATTTGGAGTGTCCGGTGGAGCGGCGCTTCCCAAGGCTATCGGGGAGTTTTTCTTTTCGGCCGGCATTCCCATTGTGGAAGGCTACGGACTGACCGAAACGTCACCGGTGCTGTCCATCTCTCCCTTCGACGATCCGCAATACGGAAAAGTGGGACACATCATCCCCGGTGTCACGGTGGCGATCCAGAACCCTGATACGGGAGAGATTCTGGGTGAGCTCTTGGGTGACAACTACCCCAGCTCGCTGACGACCGAGCCCGGTGAGATCATAGCCAAAGGCCCCAACATCATGAAGGGGTACTGGAATAATGAAGAGGCTACAGCTGAGGCGATTGACTCCGACGGATGGTACCATACGGGCGATGTTGGCCGCTTCGACAACGGCTTCCTCATGATCACGGACCGCATCAAGCACATGCTGGTCTCGGCCGGTGGCAAGAACATCTATCCCGGCCCGATTGAGGAAGGCTTCAAGCACGAGCCCTGGATCGATCAGATCATGGTTATTGGCGAAGCGCGTGAGTTCCTGACGGCATTGGTCGTTCCGGATGAAGAGGTTATTCGCAGCTACGCCAAAGAGCAGAATCTCGATGCCTCCAGCCTCGAAGAAATCCTGGCAACGGAAGAAGTGCAGCGCGTCTTTGATCAGCTTTTCCGCTCGTACTCACGAACAGCAGCAGCCCACGAAAAAATTCGTGGATTCCGGCTGGTGCTGGAGCCCTTCTCCATCGAGAACGGCATGATGACGCCCACGATGAAACTCAAACGTAAGGTGATCAAGGCCAACTACGGCGAGCTCATCGACAGCATGTACGCCAACGTTACTTGAGAACCAGCATCGACCGGGTCCGGTTGAGACCTCCTGTTCGCAAGTGATAGAAATACACACCGCTGGCCAGGGACGAGGCATCGAATGATACCTGATGCCATCCAGCGGAGCGATGTCCATCCACGAGATCGGCCACGTGTCGACCCATCAGATCGTAGACACTCAAGAGAACGGGGGCCGACGCAGGCACGGCATATCGAATGGTCGTTCGTGGGTTGAACGGATTGGGATAGTTGGGCGTCAACACGACATCCGTCGGGAGTTCATCAGCTGAATCCGTAGCGACTCCGGAAACCACCGAGATGTTGATAGTACCGGTGGCGCTGCCTCCCATCCCATCCACAACCGTGTACGTAAACGAATCAACCCCGGCAAATCCTGAGTCGGGGAAATACCGCACGGTATAGAGATCCATGAGTATGGACCATCCGTTGGAAGCAGATTCCATTGCCGAGACATACAGGCCATCTCCGTCAGGGTCGTAGTCGTTGGCCAGGATGTCGAACTCAATGAACCCTCCCGTTGCAACCGATACATCATCGGTCGAAGCAACAGGATCGGCATTCGACACAACGAAGTGAACGGCATCTGCTCGTTGGCTATGGATGGTTCCGGTTCCATCAACGGCACGTACGGACAGCCATGCGCTTCTTCCACTGACCCATCCAGCATCGAGTGCCACGGAGGTTTCCGATCCGGAAGACACCACCGTCCAGATGTTGTTCTCATCCAAGCGAAGCAACTCATAGGTTGATGCGCCAGAAACCGCATTCCAGGAAGCCGTCGCCTGACCGGACGGCGAGACATCCAGCGCCAGATCCAATCGTTCTGAAATCGTGAAGGGCTCACTGACCACCGATTGTCCATCACGGGTCAGACGAATCTGTGCCAAGCCGAGCGGAGCCTCGGGGACAACAAAACTCGATGCGATACGCGTCAAGCTGCTGTTCCCATGAAACGATGTCCACGTGGTTCCACCGTCCAAGGTATATGCGACATCATCGACACCGCGTTCGTCTCCCTGATGATGTGAGTCCCAGAACACGGTCCGGTTCTGATGGCTGAAAAACGCTTCGCCCCCAATCGGATGGGTAATGACCAGTTCCTCCAACACGAAGGAGTACACGAGATAGAAGTCCTGCGGGCCAAATGGCACCGAAGTACCACTGATTCGCGCCGTAACGGTGCCTGATCCGGGAGCTTCAATGACGACCTGCTCAACGTTGTTGAATGAATCGACGCCTTTGGTTGCGGGTGATGCCGCCTCTGAAGGCGTCGTATCCAACACCCAAGGAAGGTGGTCATCAACGCCATCCGACACAACGAGGTCAAGGTCATTCACCAGCGCAGGTGCGGCGTACGCAGAGGCTTCCTTGTCATTCCAATACACCATGATTTTCACTCGTGCGACAGACTTTCCATCGATTTCGGCTGGTATCTGGATCGGAATATCAACCTGACCTGCATGATCAACTTGCCCGTTCCCATAACGGGAATTGGAGATGACCTCTGATGCGCGACGCGCGTTCACCAACCCCCAGCCCACTTGGAACGAAGGTCCCGGGTCAGTGACATAGTCGGCTGTGTTCATCAGAATAGCCTTGATCAGACCCGCATCAGGACTGGTACCGCCATTCTCGCTTCGAAACTGTTCAACCAGCAACGCAGCCACGCCCGAAACGGCCGGCGTGGACTGACTTGATCCTTGTTTCGTGCCATATCGATTCAACGAGAGCGCGGAATGGACCCGGTTGGTCGCTACGACATCGGGTTTTATACGGCCGTCTCTTGCGGGGCCGTAAGAAGGAGCGGCCGAAGGAGTAATGGGACCGCCGTAGCGGCCCACAACCAGTGTGTTCTTGGCTGCTCCATACGACGGATTCAGCGTGAGATAGTTGGCTGGGTAGCCCGCCTGTGTCCCACCGGAATTTCCCGCAGAAAACACGGATAGCAACTGCGTTTCCTGGCGAAGAAGCAGATCAATCGCCTGGCTATTGATGTTGTAACGCCCTTTCTGTTCGTACCAGTCTCCATAGACCGGGTCACTGCTGTTCCAGGAATTACTGGAAATCACCATCGGATCCGGTTGCTCCAAACCAAGTGAAAACGGTGCCTCCGTTCGCATCGTATATACCGTGACGCCCGGTGCCAACCCTTCGAATCGAGGTTGTAAGGACCCATCTCCCGCCAGGATACTTGACGTATGGTTTCCATGATCGCTGGGTGATCCATTGTTGCTCATTCCTGGATCGAGAATCGTATGTCGACCGCGTAGGTCCACATGAGTCGGGCCGTCATATACCGCATCTCCCACACCCACGGTGACACCAGATCCTGTCAAGCCGTGATGGCCGGGATTGTCAGACTTGATCACATTGGCACGAATCTGAATAACCTGCACATCCGACGGATACGTCTCTTCATAGTCGTTGTCCATGCCCAGGCTTTCCACCCGTCGCTCAAACGAATGAGGTTCGATACGGTGAATGAAAGGCCATGCAGCAACCTCTTGCACGGCATCCGGACTCATTTCAGCGGTGAAATAATTCGCATGCTCATGAACCGTCACATTCGAAACGCCTCTAAGAGACTGCAATTCTGAGCGCAATTCGCCCGAAGTCACATACGAAGAGTAGCTTGATCGGATTACATACGTACCGGCGGAAGGCACTCGCACCTCCCCGAGAAAAGACGGCGACATCTTGTGTTCTGTCCGAGCGGCTCCAAACCCGACAAGCCCGAAGTCCACTAGTTCGACAGCGGACACGTTCGAAGACACGCGCGCGATGTAGGCCGTATCAGGCAAGTACCCTTCAAGATGGATTCCCAACTGGGACAGCGCGCGACGTTCATTCGTTGGAACGATATCCGTGAATTGGAGAATCAGATGGTAGTATCCATCGTGTTCAACGTCACGCCCCGTTTCATGAAAGGCTTGGTCTACATTTGCTGCCACAGTCTTGGAGGCGCTTGAGGCGTAGACCGAATCAAGCGACAGGAGACCATATTCCGTTTGAAGGGCAGCCTGTGCGTTCGCGTCCTGGAAAGCGAGACCAAGCGCAATCAAAAGAGTCGCCGCTGCCCGTACAAACGCGAGTTTCAAATTCGTCATGGTGATGAGGTGCTGGGTTGCACGAAGTGAACACCTAATCCCGGGCTGAAGGACTGGCAATGCCATATATATCTCTAACAAGGATCAAACGCATCCCCGCTCGTCTAAATTTTACTCGTATCGTGAGTATCAAGTGCTTGCAAGACTCCCCAATAGTGATCGATAATCGCGGAACCGGCATATTTGACTGGCATTTTAATCACTCAACGGGGTGTAGCGCAGCCCGGTAGCGCGCGTCGTTCGGGACGACGAGGTCGTGGGTTCAAATCCCGCCACCCCGACGAAAACAGAGTACGGAGAGCCAAAAGCTCTCCGTTTTTGTTTGAGGAGGGGAAGGGATTGTGCGAAGCAAAATCCCGCCACCCCGACAGACAAGCGAGCTGTCATTTCGAGTGCAGGAAGATGACCCGAGGCGGGGGCGCCCCATCTTCGGGTTGCTGTCCGAAATGTCATGCCTGAGTGTAGTGCGCCTTTGGAGTATCAGCTTCCTGTCTGAGCCAACGACGAATGAAAGGCACGCCAATCAGCGAGTTGGGAGAGGGTCTCCGAGTCAACCAGAACGATACGCTCGCTTCGGTGAGGATCCATGAACACATAGTCGCCGGTCGGAGACAGCGCGAGCGTAATACAAGAGAAGCCGAAAATCTCACGATATCGCAATGGACAAGGGTAGCGACCTAGATCCAGAAGCGCACTGGCAGAATCAGCGGTAAAAGAAGGCTGCATCATTATTCCCGGTTAATGACATCTCAATAAACATAAAAATTATTATTCAATAAGTAGTTATTACCTAAAAATATAAGGTTATTTACGTTTCGGTCGACTCATTACTACCTCCGGGCATCCATTTTCCCCAACCATTCTGGGTCCTGGCACGTTAAAGGAATAGCAACCAGAAACGCCGAGGCACATGGCGCGACTTCTGATCATACTCTTTGCTACGATTCTATTGGGCGGATGCCAAATGCTGGGTCCCGACGATGACTCGTCCAAGAGGGATCGTACCTATCCTGAGGCGTTTGGATATCCCGACGCAATACTTCACGATCTGCTGGACGGAAATCATCCTGCGGGTTCGTACGACCTGACGGTCTTCGTTGTGCGTATATCTGAATGCCCGCCGGACTTCGCCTGCCTCGTAGCCGATCATATTCTAGTTGCCGGCTCGCCGCATACAGATAGCCCAGCACTGATGATTGGAGCGGAAAAGCCGTCCCAGTTTGAACTCGATGAGGACTTCGTCCTTTCCATCGAAGTATTCACTGAGGCCTTTCCTGAATCCAATCAAGTGCAGTATGTCCGATTGGTGGGCTATTCCGAGGTCAATTGACCCGACGTAGGTACCTGTTCGATTCGTCGCATGCGCTTGCCGAACTGATCCATGGCAAACTGTACAAAGTCCTCCTCCTTCAATCCGAAGGGCATGGGGTCGTAGCAGGCAAACAGCTCGGTGATGGAGGCCATAGCCAGAGGCATGAGATCGGCCATACGATTCTGGAATACGCCCATGAGGTTCGGATTCTCGTTGATCAGTCGACTGATCAGGTGTACACCGAAGGCGATATGACGAGACTCGTCGCGCTGCAACAGACGAATTCCCTCGGTAACCCCTGGCATGATGCCTCGATCTTCGAGTACAGAGTAAAAAGCTTGATATCCGGTTTCAGCCAAGGTGCCTTCAACAACCATGTTGTAGGTCACAGAGGCCGCAATCAGTGCCTCAGACGACGCATCAGTGTCCAGGCGATTCATTGCTAGCGGTAATTCCTCATAGAAGAGCTGCTTATAGGACGGTGTGTGGAAGTGGGAAAGGTCGGCATCCAGCATGACCACTTCCTCAAAGATCCGCTGGAAGAACTCCACGTGCTTCGCCTCTTCGAAGAGGAAAGTGGTCAGGTAAATCTCTTCCTCCAGTCGTCCGTCCATCGCCAGGGCGCGCATTAGGGGCAGCAGGTCCAGCGTGACGGCCTCCTCCCCGGCTTGGAACATGGCCAACAAGCGGGTCAAGACATCCCGCTCAGGATCGGTCAAAGCTTCCCAGTGTCCTCGGTCTGCCGACATGTCCAGATTACGCGGATCCCAGATGCCCAGCTTTTTGGCCTTCTGATACAACTGCATTGGGAGAGAGTCGTGATCAAGACCGCGGCCCGATGTCGTGCGAAAACTGACATGATGCTCTGACCCGGCTGACCCGGCTTCGCCGTCGCCTCCAACGGGCTGTACGGCGACCGGGAGAGGCGTTTCAGCCGGTGGACCGTCGACTCGCATCGCTGCCTCAAGCATCAAGGTTGCCGACTTGGCAAATCTGCCCAGCGTCAGGATTGAGCCCTTCTCGAGCTTGACAGCCCCTTGCATGATGGCCACCATGGGTGCTTGCTCCCCATCGAGAATCCGATTCCATGTCGCCGCGTCGGCGCTCAAAATAAAATCCGCCGATTCCCCGGGCTCAGCCTGACGAATAGACCGACAAGCCCCCTTGTACAGATCAAGCACCCAAGACGACTGGTCCTGAATGCGAATGAGCACGGACCACTTCCAACTCTTGGCGGATTCGGCCCACTGGGTATCTTTGTTCAATTGTGCGGCCCAGGCGTCTGCCCAGCCAGAAGTAAAACGATCCATGAAGCTGTCTATTGGTTGCCCAAAAGATAGCCTGATCCGAACCAAAACAAAGCCATCAGAATCCCGTGCGTAGACGCCATTTTCTTCGTACATCCGCCACGGCAGCGCTTGCGAGTCCCTTCCTGCTCTCGGGGTGTGCGCAAGGTGGGTTCAAGGCGGATGTGGTAATCATCGGTGCCTCTATGGGAGGCGTCGCAGCGGCCCTCGCAGCGGCGCGGCGCGGCCTGAAGGTTGTGCTCACAGAGGAAATGTCCATTCCTGGTGGCCAGCTTACTTCCCAGGGGGTTCCCCCGGACGAACATGCCTGGATTGAGGAGCAGGGCGCTCCTTCTTCGTATCGATCCTTTCGCGAACGCGTCCGGAGCCGGTACGGGCAAGCTTGGCAGGTCTCACCAGAAGCTTTGAACCCCGGTGCGTGTGGCGTCTCCCGCATCTGCCATGCGCCAAGTATAGCCACTGCCGTTTTACAAGAGATGCTGCAAGAGCACGCGGAGCGTATTCGGTTCATGCCGCTTTGCGTCCCCGAGATCGCAGGGGGACATCGAGATCACATTGAACAAATCCAGATGCGCTCGCTGACGGACGGGAAGGCTTTCATTCTCGAAGCGCCCCTCTTCGTTGACGCCACCGAACGGGGTGATTTGTTACCGCTCACCGGCGCTGAATATGTAACAGGTAGCGAAGGACAGGCTGCGTACGGCGAACCCCATGCGACCAGCGAGCCCGATCCTACCAATGAACAGGCGTTCACCTGGTGTGCAGCCATCGGATACGATCCGCTGTTCGACCCGAACCGTTCGGCTGCACCGGGAGGCGTAAATGCGACATTGCTGGAAACGCCACGGAATTACACGTTCTGGAAAGACTTCTTACCCGAATTGACGCCGGCCTGGTCCGGCCGTTTGCTGGACCTGAGCTATTCAAATCCAATCACGCTCGAGCCCCGTCGCCTGGACTTCGACCCCAGACCAGAAGCAAAGACCGAGCGATTCAATCTGTGGGTATACCGGCGGCTTCAGCAAGCTGGCCGCATGTGGCCATTCAAAGGCGGCGTGACCTTGCTCAACTGGCCCCAAAACGACTACCTGCTCGGTCGGTTGATCGATGTTTCAGAAGGCGAACGCGTCCGGCACGAGGCGGCGGCAAAGGACCTGACCCGGTGCTTGATCCACTGGCTCCGGACAGATGTAGAACGACCCGATGGTGGGCGCGGATGGCCGGGGCTCTTTCCCATGCCAGGCGTTCTTGGAACGGACGACGGCCTGGCTATGGCCCCCTACATTCGCGAAGCCCGGCGCATCCGCGCCCGCACCACCGTGCACGAACATCATGTCGGTGAAGAAGCTCGCTCCGCCGCTGGCTTGACCACGGCCGAGCGCTTCCCGGACAGTGTCGGCGTAGGTCACTACCGCATCGACCTTCACCCTTCCACGGCTGGAGATAATTACATCGATGTGGCAGCCCTCCCCTTCGAAATTCCCCTCGGCGCACTCCTGCCCATCCGCATTGACAACCTGATCGCTGCATCCAAGAACATCGGCACGACCCATATCACCAACGGCTGCTATAGACTGCACCCCGTGGAATGGAGCATCGGTGAGGCCGCCGGGGCCCTTGCTGCCCAGTGCAAAGCATCCGGCGAGCTTCCGGCGGGTATCCACGGATCGCCGAACCATGTGGCGGCGTTACAGGATGATCTGATCCGCGGCGGAGCACCCATCCGCTGGAAATTCGACTGATCAACCAACTGTTATGCGCACCTTCTTTATTGTCCTCCTGCTGTGCACCGCCGTGGTTGCTCACGCTCAGGAAGGGCACAACCACGAACAGGATACCACCTCTCCCTATGCCGGCATGGAGACCCGGGTAATCAAATCGCTCTCCTCAAGCGATATCGACGGTTTGCTGTCCGGAGCGGGAATGGGCTACGCGATGGCAGCCGAGCTCAACCGATTCCCGGGTCCGAAGCACGTCCTGGAACTGGCGGACGAATTGGAATTGACCGAGGAGCAGCGTGAACAGACCGAAGCGTTGTTCGCGGCCATGCAGGAAGAGGCCATCGCCTTCGGCAAGCAGCTCATCGACCTGGAAGCTCAGCTCGACGAAGCATTTGCATCAGGTGATATCGACGACGAGCTGATCCACGCGTTGACGGCCGAAATCGGGGCCACGGAAGGCATGCTGCGAGCGACCCACCTGAAGACCCATCTCCGGATGACGCCAATCCTGTCGATGCACCAGCGCCACATGTACCAGCAATTGCGCGGCTACGAGAACGGCGAGATGGATCACAGCCAGATGGACCACGGCGATCACGACTGATACCAACCGGCCCCGGCTGACTGGCGGGGAATCAGCCCCAGCCCAGCGCCTGGCCGCCCTGGTAGATGATCAGCGAGAAGAGGTAGGCCAGGCCGGTCATGTAGAGCCACATGACGGCGGGCCATTTCCAGGAGTTTGTCTCTCGACGGGCGATGGCCAGGGTACTCATGCACTGCAGCGCCAGCACGAAGAAGACCAGCAGGCTCACGGCAACCAGCGGCGTGTAGACGGGTGACCCGTCCTCGTAGGTGTCGGCCTTGAGTTGCTCACGCAGCAGCGGGCTGTCTTCGTCCACATCCCCCACGCTGTATATCGTGGCGAGCGCGGAGATGATCACCTCACGTGCTGCGAATGCGGAAATGATGCCCGCAGAGATCTTCCAATCGAAGCCCAGGGGGCGCATGACCGGCTCGATGGCGTGACCCAGGCGACCAATGAACGAGCGCTCGACCTGCCAGGCCGCGATGCGGGCATCGATTGCCTGGACATCGGCAGCGAACTGCTCATCGATCAGCGCCACCGCATCCTCGCGGGCAACCCCTCCTGCCAGCAGGCCTTCCACCCGCTCGGCCTTGGTCACTTCCAGCGACCCCTGCTGGGCAACGAGTGCTTCCGGTGGATCCGTCATCGGGAAGGTGGCCAGCACCCACAGGATGATGGACATGCCGAAGATGATCTTCCCGGCCCGGACCACGAACGCACGCGAACGATCGACCATCCGCCACAGGATCTGACGCATGCGCGGCAGGCGATACGGAGGGAGCTCCATGGCGAAGAAGGAGGAATCGCCCTTGTTGAACACGAACCGGCGCAGTACGAACGCGGCTACGAATGCCATGACCGTACCCAGGAGATACATCGAGAACATCGCCACGCCCTGGAAGGTGAAGATGCCCAGGACCGTTCCGGTCGGGAGGAAGGCGGCGATGAAGAGGGTGTAGACCGGCAAACGCGCCGAGCAGCTCATGAGGGGCGCGACCATGATGGTGATCAGACGATCACGCGGGTTGGCCAGGGTTCGCGCGGCCATGATGCCAGGGATGGCACAAGCGAAGGAAGAGAGCAGCGGCACGACGGATCCTCCCGAGAGCCCGACCCGGCTCATGAGGCGATCCATGATGAAGGCAGACCGGGCCATGTACCCGGTGTCTTCCATCAGGCCCAGGAAAAAGAATAGGAGCAGGATCTGTGGCAGGAAGATCACCACGTTGCCGACCCCTGCGATAATGCCATCGACCAGCAGGTCCGTCGCCATGCCCTCAGGCGCGGCCCCCCGGACCAGCTCACTCAATCCGCCTACCCCCACTTCAATCAGGTCCATCGCCGGCGTGGCCCAGGTAAAAACAGCCTGGAAGATCACGAGCAGTAGCAAACCGAACAGCACCGGTCCGGCAAAACGATGGGTGAGCACGGCGTCGATGCGATCGGAGACCGTCACAGACCCGTCGGCCTTGCTTCGTTTCACGACGCGGGCCACTACCGGAGAAATCCAGTTGTAGCGGCCCATGATTTCGCTCTGCTGATACGGCGCCTTAAGCGATTCGAGACGGCGGCGTTCTTCGAGGATCGCATCATGGAAGTCCGGAGCGCGATCCTTCCAATAGGCCAGCATCGCATCGTTGGTCAGGCACTGGAGCACCTCGATGCGACGACCATGTGGCTGGACGTGTTCTTCGAGTCGGTCGACCAGGAATGGCAGGCCCTCGTCGACCACGGGCATGATTTCCCATTTTCGCTCGGCAGCCGGTGGCAGCTGCTCCTGACGCATGCGGTACTTGAGCTTGCCCACGCCTTCATTTCGCGCGGCAACCATGGGAATGACGGGTAAGCCCAACTCCTCCTGCAGCTTTCTCACATCTGTGACAAGACCGGCTTCTTCGGCCGCATCCATCATGTTGAGCGCCACGATGGTCGGCAGTCCCGTGTCCATGACCTGGGAGACCAGGTACAGATTGCGCTCAATGTTCGAGGCATCCACAACACAGACAACCAGATCCGGAATGCGCTCATCAGCCAGATGCCCCATCAGGATGTCATAGGCGATCCGCTCGTCCGCCGACTTGGGGTTGAGGCTGTAGGACCCCGGAAGGTCAATGATTTCGATCGGATGATCGCCGTCCAGCACGCCTACTTTGCGCTCAACCGTAACCCCAGGATAATTGCCCACCTTCTGACGCATTCCAGTCAGCAGGTTGAAGAGGGTCGTCTTTCCCACATTCGGGTTGCCGATCAGGGCAACCCGGCGAAGAGCGTTCGTTGAGGAGTCTGCCATCAATCAGCCCTCAGGTCGCTTCTACATCGACAAGACCTGCTTCGGACTTGCGGATGGACAGGTGAAATCCGCGAATCTTGATATCGATGGGATCGCCCAAGGGCGCAAAGCGGACCAATTCCACATCGGAACCGGGCAACAAACCCATTTCCAACAATCGGGAAGGAGGAGATTCGGTGGCCCAGCCCGTGATCCGGGCCCGTTCGCCTGGTTTCAAATCAAGAATTGTCATG
>CALIKL010000090.1 GCA_938018055.1 uncultured bacterium | reverse complement strand
TGATTACTGTCTCGGAATAAGCAGCAGCTTTTCTTGACGGGGATCGATGTAGGTCACATTCTCCCCATCAAAAATTGCGTCTTCCTCGAGCATGATCCGCACCGTCTGACCGCCCCACTCGGCAATCTCAACAGCCGCATTGAGCTCAATGGAGTGGGCCGTCATCGGATAGAGCGGGTAATCCCCGCGTCCGGGCACGCCGCCCTGCTGATCCCAAAGCCCAATCGTAGGCCCAGCGCCGTGGCCATGGTAGCCGATGGGATGCGTGTAGATGGTCGCTGCGATGCCTTCAGCTTTTGCCTGATCCAGCGCGGAGAGCAAGATGTCGTTGCCCGAACGGCCCGTGGCAAATTCGTCTGTGAGGATATCCTGCAGACGGTTTCCGACAGCCAGCGCATCGTGCAGGTATTGCGGTGCATCCGATTCTCCATGTCGAAGCACGTAGGCCAACATTTGCGTATCCGTGTTCAGGCGCAAATACGTGATACCGAAATCAATGTGGAGCAAATCGCCCATGTGAATGACCCCGCCTTCTTCTCGTGCCGAGAAGTCGTTATCCCGCTCCGTCGCCGCGGGACGCTGGAAGTCAACCGATGGATGGAACCACGTGATTAGGTTCAGGTCGCGGATTCGCTCGCGGTACCACCATTCCACATCATCCGTCGTCGTGACGCCGGGTTGGATGACCCGCTCGGAAAGCCCCTCGGAGATGATGTCCCGTGCGATCTTGACGATCATCGGATAGAGCTCCATTTCACTAGAAGTGCGCGTTTCCAACCATCCTACGGACACGTTTTCTGCGCCAGCAATCCGTTCACGGTACTTCTCTGGCCAGGCAGCGATCATGCCCTCGTGCTCCGTAGCGGTGAGTCCATCTGCGGTCGCGAACATTTCCGACATGTTCAGTCCGATGCGTTTCGGATCGCGCTCCTCGACGATCTCTGCAAGTCGCGCCCACTGATCCGGCTGTTCCTCTGGATTCCAGGCGCTCGGGAAGGCATCGCCCATCGCATAGCGTGCGACCGCGAGGCGTTCCACACCCTGCTCGGGTCCGCGATCGTAGAAGACCAGAATGGTACGTCGGCGCGCCGCCAACCAGGTAGACGGAAGCATGGTGCGAATGACGGGGTCCTCGTTGTATTCACGCGCCGAAATGATCCACATGTCGAATCCCTCGCGGCGCATCAACTCGGGAACGACCGTTTCGAAGCGTTCCTCCAGAAGACGATCAATGACTTCGGCGCGATCCTTCATCGACAGGATGACCGGGTCATCCCACTGTCGCGCCTCGGCAAATCCAGTGATCAACAAGGCTAGTGCGAGAACAGGTATCGTCCGGATCATGCGTCATCCTCCGAATCGGGTAAGTTGATGGACAAATCGTCAGGAATATCGTTACGCTGCGGGTTTGGATTCATCAACCCGCCCACCAATGGCGTCTCAAATGCCGTTACAAAATGAGCAATGGTGGCAAACCAGAACTCTTGCTGGAATTCGAAGAAGTCCGCATCGTAGCCGCGCTGTTCGCCCTGATGGCCTTCGATCTCCAGATAGAAGATCCGCGGCCAATTCGGATACTTGTCTTGTGCCTCTTTCACAAGACGAAAAGCTTCCGTGGCTGCTTCATCAAACGTGGTCTCGGGGCCCACTCGCTGATAGAGTGACACCGAGTTGTCGAAGTTCATCGCAACGCCCGGCTCATCGGGCTTCTGATACTGCGGGGTGTAGGATGGCGCCATACGGTTCAGCGGTTTGCGTCTATGCTTCGTTTTCAGATTCGTCGGACTTTTCCTCTTCTTCGATGACTTCTTCGTCGTCATCATCTGCCTCATCGGAGGCCATCGTGTCCAGGTCGACCTCCTCCTCATCGTCTTCCTGCTCTGCAATTCGCTGGAATTCTTCGGCCAGGAACGAACCGGTCGCAGTGCCCTCGTTGGCTAGATCTTCCGGCGTTCCGGAAAACAGGATCTGACCACCCCCCTCACCGCCGTCCGGACCGAGATCCACTACATGATCGGCGACTTTGACGACGTCCAGATTGTGCTCGATGATCAGAACAGTATTCCCTTTTCGTACAAGGGCCTGCAAAACGGCAAGCAAATGCCGGATATCCTCGAAGTGCAGCCCCGTCGTGGGCTCATCCAGAATATAGAGGGTGCGGCCTGTGCCGGGTCGTGACAGCTCTTTGGCCAGTTTCACGCGCTGGGCTTCTCCACCGGAGAGCGTGGTGGCTTGCTGTCCGAGTCGAATGTAGCCCAGACCAACCGAGTGAAGGGTACGCAGTTTGCGCTCGATGCGCGGGACGTTCTCGAAAAAGGCCAGCGCTTCCTCAACCGTCATTTCCAGTACATCGGCAATGCTCTTACCCTTGAAACGAACCTCCAGCGTCTCCTGGTTATAGCGGCGCGATGCACAGGTCTCACACTCCACGTACACGTTGGGCAGGAAGTTCATTTCGAGCTTCACGATGCCTGCCCCTTTGCATGTTTCGCAGCGACCACCTTTCACATTGAACGAGAAACGACCGGGTTTGTAACCCCGGATCTTCGATTCGGGAAGCTGTGCGAAAAGGTCGCGGATGTGCCCGAACAGGCCGGCATACGTGGCTGGATTGGACCGGGGGGTCCGCCCGATCGGACTCTGGTCTATATCTATGACCTTGTCAACGTTCTCCAGGCCTTCGATGGAATCGTACTTGAGCGGTACGATCTTGGCCTTGTGAAAGTGCGCCGCGAGGATGGGGTAGAGTGTCTGATTTACAAGACTGGACTTTCCCGAGCCTGAAACGCCAGTAACACAGGTAAGCGTACCAAGCGGGAGCGAGAACGAATCCCCTTTCAGATTATGACCGCGCGCGCCATGCAAGGTCATGGACAGCCCATTACCGGTTCGACGGCTAGACGGAATGCGGATGGCTCGCTTGCCGCGCAGGTACGCGGTGGTAAGACTGGTCGCGCCGTTCGAACCGAGAGGCAATTCCTCGGGGCGGGATGCGCCAACCACCTGCCCTCCGAGTTCACCGGCGCCCGGCCCAAGATCCACGACAAAGTCAGCCGCTTCAATCATGTCCCTGTCGTGCTCCACCACCAGCACCGAATTTTCCAGATCTCGCAGCTGCTTGAGCGAATCAATCAAGCGGCTGTTGTCCCGGGCATGCAAGCCAATCGAAGGCTCATCCAGCACGTAAAGAACGCCTGTGAGCTGCGTCCCTATTTGAGTTGCCAGACGAATGCGCTGGCTCTCACCCCCTGACAGCGTGCGGGCCGAGCGGTCCAGGTTCAAATACCCCACGCCCACGTTGATCAGGAAATCGAGCCGTTCGGAAATCTCTTTGACAATGGGACCGGCGATGATCTGCTGGCGATCATTGAGTTCAATGCCGTCGAAGAAAGAACGCAGCTGACCCAGGTCCATGCGCGTCAGTTCAGAAATGGATCGATCCCCAAACTTGAATGAGAGGCTCTCGGGCTTGAGACGTCCTCCTTTGCAGGCCAAGCAGTCCATGTTGCGCATGAAAGCCTCGGCCCACTTGCGCGACGTGTTCGAAGAGGTGTTTTCGTAGGTGTGCCAGACGTGCTGGTACACCCCGCTGTAGCGATGCTTGTACGTGACTTCGCGATCCTTGTACTGATACACGATATCAAATTGATCATCGCCTGCCCCCTGAAGCAGAATGGTCAGCTGCTGCTCGGTCAACTGGCCCAACGGCGTTTCAAAGTCGAATCCTTCCCGTTCCGCGACAGCCCGTACCTGACTGAAGATCCATATATCACGCGGCTTACCAAGCGGGGCTATTCCACCATCACTGATGGATTTGGTGCGATCCGGGATGATCAGCTCCGGATCCAGCTCGCGCTTTGACCCCAGTCCATTACATTCTGGGCAGGCGCCATAGGGAGAGTTGAAGGAAAACGTGTTGGGTGATGGGTCGTCGTAGGACACCCCATCTTCAGGAGAGAACAGATGCCGGGAGAAAAGGCGATCACCATTTTCTTCTGGGCCGGCCACAATTTGGGCGATGAGCGCTCCGCTGCCCATACCGAGTGCGGTTTCGACGGACTGGCTGATACGCGAGCGGATTCCGGGCTTTATGACCAGACGATCGACTACGACCTCGATATCATGCGTTTTGTACCGATCGACTTTCATCCCCTTTTCGATCTCCTGCACGACACCGTCGACCCGAACACGCTGGAATCCCTGCTTGCCGATCTGATCAAACAACTCCCGGTAGTGGCCCTTTCGCCCCTTCACGATCGGTGCCAGAAGGAGCACGCGCGTCCCTTCTTGCATTCCCAGAATCCCGTCGATTATCTCGTCATCGCTTTGCTTGCGCATCAGCCCCCCTGAAACATGGGAGTACGCCGTGGACGCACGGGCGAAAAGAAGCCGCAGGAAGTCATAGATCTCGGTCACCGTCCCCACGGTCGATCGCGGATTGCGACTGACCGTCTTCTGCTCAATGGCTATCACCGGCGAAAGCCCGTCGATGAAGTCCACGTCGGGCCGCTCCATCATGCCGAGGAACTGACGAGCATACGCTGACAGACTTTCCATAAAGCGGCGCTGACCCTCGGCGTAAATCGTATCGAAAGCCAACGAACTCTTGCCGGATCCGGACAGTCCGGTAATCACAACCAATTGATTTCGAGGAATGTCCAGGTCGACATTCCTCAGGTTGTGTTCGCGTGCGCCGCGTATGACGATCTGCTCATTCATCGAGCCCGCCGTTCTCCGTGCCAATCCCTTGAGGGATACGATGACGGCTCCGGATCGTGGAGATGAATAAGTCGGAGCCAGAATGGATGCTAACCGGAGGGTCGGGCTTTCGTTTCAGCCGCCGCCTGTCAAAAATTGACGAGCCCTGTCTTCATCGCGCAGGCGACAGGAGCGGAAGGGCAGGGGTTACGGCGCGTGCGCCCGTGGCGCGAGGGGGTGCATCGAATCGGGAGGAAATCTTCAGTGCGCGGTACAGCCAATAGGCGATAAACACCATCAGCACCCAGCGGGCAATGACGCCTCCAGGGACCGAGAATGCGTCGAACGAGGCCGGTGCAGCAAACCAATAGTAGATCCCGACCGAGAGTCCACCCAGAACGGGCATCAACCGATGGGAGGGCAGCCGGAGAATGAACGCCAGCACCAAGAAAATGACCAGACTGGCTGCCGCATAGCCCAGTATCGTCGCATAAACCCTCATGGCCTCGGCCGGGACGGTGTCAGTGATCTGGAAGTAGCCGAAGATGAATCCTGGAAATGAGGCCGCAAGCAGGCCAAAAGGGGTTTTCATCCATGCTCTTGGTCCGTCCCCGTTGCCAGCCGCGAACCGCGCCGAATGGACGGGATCCAAATCGTGGCATCCTTTCTGTGTGCAGTGGTTGCACGGTACACAGCGCGCATTGCGGACGCCAAAAAACGGAGCCTGACCATACAATTTCTCCACGGGCAGGACGGGACAAATGGAATTGCAGAACCCTCCTTTTGCCTTCACCAACCAGCCCAGCCCAAATGCGAGCGCGGTCACCGCCAGAACGACCAGTGCCAGGATAGGTCCATCGCTGTTGAATATGAATCGACGAGCGGGTACCAGGACGAACAGCAACAGGATACCGATACCTGCAGCGCGGTCAAGCCACGGACCCGAAACCTCCCTCGATGCGCTGCCCGAACCGATCATGTTGGCAGTTGCCAGGGGGCAGACTCCCCGCCACATGCCTGGATTGAGCATGAAGGTCAACGGGAGGACTGGAATGAGGATGAACCACAGGATATCCAACGTCTCCTCTGCACGAAGAAACAATCCCGCGATAACGACCAGCGTCGCCGCAAAGACCAGTATCTTCGATGTATTCCAGAAGGTCTTGGCGCCGGTGGATAGCGGAGCAGGTAGGGTTTGGTGTCGCAGGTTCATGGTCAGACGGGGCCTATTTCGTGTGATCGCGCCCCCGAAACGCATCGGCAGATGCTTATTCGGGAATACGGGCATCCTAAATAGGTCACTGGCGCCCCTACAGCATGAAGGGGATTACGGCCTTTCGGTGTCGGGGATACTCTGCAAACTGATCCTTGTACCATGCGTGATGGGAAAGCGCACGCGGTATCAGGTTGGCCGCCGTCCAGACCGCAAAGGCAACCGCAGCAGGCGTGGCGGCCAGCATGGCGAACCCAATCCACTCCAGCATCTCTCCGAAATAATTCGGAGAGGTAACCCAGCGATACATGCCACCCTCAGGGATCTTGTAGCCTGTCTCTCCAGGGCGGCGAAGGGAGCGGAGAATGGCATCGGACTGGATGTTGATGAGCAGCCCCGCCACAAACAGAAACAATCCAATCCACATCGGAATGGGGATGTCCGAAGGAGGAGAAATAGCGCCAATCTGAGCGCCGTTCAGTCCGCCGTTGACCAGATTGAACACGACGGCCGACAGCATGATCACGACCGGCATGCGCTTCTCTTTCCAGCGCATCAGGAAAGGATAGAGGATCGCCCGATAGACGTAGTGTCCCAGCCACAACGCCACCAATCCGACCTGGTATCCAGAAAGCGCCGCGAGATCTGGATCAAAGCGCCACCAGAGCACGCCCAACAACGCCACGGGTGAAATAACCTCCATGACAATCCACCCCATTCGATGAGGGAGCGTGGGGCCCCAATCTGAACGGCTGTGTCTTCCGTAGGGAGCGGTCCGAAACAGCAGCACCACCGCTGTTCCGACGGCAAGCGCCGTCCAGGCAATCGTGCAGATGGTCCAGGGAAGGTTCACGCGTGCATTGACCGGGGTCAGATCATGGTCGAATCAAGTCATCAAACTACAGGGTACAAAAAATCGGGGCGGCTGCCACGCAGCCGCCCCGTCACGGTAGTCGTACCGATGTCCCCGAGAACTACAGGAAAAGCTCCTGGTCTTCCTCGGTCGGCTTACGGAAGTAAACATCGCCTGCCAGCATTTCGTTGACAGCCATTTCAGTTGGCTCCGGCTTTACTTCATATTCGATGGACACCTTGGTCTGCTCCTCCTGGAAACGAGGGTCTTCAAGCTCCTGCTCGAATCCCTCGAAGTAGGCCAGCTTGTCGTCCAGCTCGTTTTTGACGTTCGTCGAGATCTGACGGGAGCGCTTGGACAAAATGGATACCGACTCGTAAAGGTTGCCGGTCATTGCCGCCAAGCGGTCCATATCGACGGTTTTGATCGCCATGGGATTATCAGTCTGAGTGGGAGAACGGGGTCTCTGTGAGGCCTTGGGGCCATAAAAAGTGGGGACCTGCTTATTTGCTCCGGACCCCATTGTGGTTTCTTGCTGAACAAAATCTTCACACTTGACCAGACAGGCTCGCCACGGGGATCCTGACTATGGCAACCCGTGCTGTCGAGGGCCCTCAAACCAGCTTAAGGTGAACCTCCCGGCGTCGATACCCCCGATATGGCTGCATTTCGCATCTGGAGCACTCTATGACTTATTTACGCACCTTTTCGGGCCTTCTTATTCTCCTGCTCGCCAGCATAACGCTGACAGGCTGTGATTCGTTTTCTTCCGACGATGACGAAGGCGGCTTGGTCAAATTAACGGGTCAGATCCTGAATCAGAGCACCAACAATCCGATTCCGAATGCCTTTGTCGTTGTCATGCCCCAGAATTTGTTATTCGAGGCTGATTCGTCAGGAGTGTTCGATTTTGACGTTCGCATTGATTCAACCATGGACCTTCAGGTGGAGGCCAGTGCCGATGGCTTCCAATCGGCAGCCTACCCCGTGTTGGCTTTCGCCGGTCGTACAACCATGGTTCCACTATTCAGTCTCCTCCAGATTGCCCCTGAGGCCGCCACTTCCGGCAATGCATCCAATATCATTTTGGTCGAACAGACCATCATGTATTACGGATACATGTCTTTCGAGCGCATTGCCGACCTGCTACCGAAAGAATACCGTCCCAAGACGGATTGAATGGGGGGTAAAGTGGTCCCGAAAGGCGTGTGGAAGCGCATTTTTTGATCTTTCCGTAACACGGTATTCCCTTGGCATTCACAATCAAGATCTCCACAGTTGGTAGAATTGCTTGACTCTCAAATCCTGACAGGCTTACTGTTAGGGATCACCCATTTCTTTACCTACCAACATCTTGGTTATGAACGCTATGCTACGTCTCCGCAGCTTGGCACTGGCCGTTGCGTTTCTGTTCGCAGGAACGGCATACGCCCAGGTTACCGTTTCCGGTGTCGTTTCCGACTCCGAAACAGGTGATGCACTGCCTGGCGCAAACGTTGTAGTCGAGGGTACCACCCTCGGAACGGCAACCGACCAGAACGGTCGCTATACCCTGAGCGTGCCCAGCGGCACCCATACGTTCACCGCTTCTTTCATCGGATACGATGATTCAGAGAAAGTGGTGACCGTCCGCGATGCTGATGTCACGCTGAACTTCTCTCTCAACTTCACCAGCCAGCAGCTGGAAGCCCTGGAAGTATTCGCTTCTCGAGCCGTTGAGCGCAAAACTCCTGTTGCATTTACCAACGTTGACAAAGTGCAGGTCCAGCGCGAACTGGCCTCCCGCGATGTCCCGATGGTCCTGAACACGACGCCTTCCGTCTACGCGACGATGCAGGGTGGTGGTGCCGGTGATGCCCGCGTCAACGTGCGTGGCTTCAACCAGCGCAACGTGGCTATCATGATCAACGGGGTTCCTGTCAATGACATGGAAAACGGTTGGGTCTACTGGTCAAACTGGGATGGTGTAGGTGATGCCACCTCGTCGATCCAGATGCAGCGCGGTCTTTCCGCTGTCAACCTGGCTACCCCGTCCATCGGTGGTACGATGAACATCATCACGGATCCAACAGCCAACACGCGTCAGGTTCTGGCCAAGCAGGAAGTTGGAAATGACGGATTCCTGAAATCCACGGTTTCCCTCTCCACGGG
>CALIKL010000089.1 GCA_938018055.1 uncultured bacterium | reverse complement strand
GCCTTACCGCGGGCTATCGGTAGTGCGTTTCGGGATCTCTTGGGACCCCCAGCGGTCGGCGCCTTGAAAACTGGGTAAAGGGAAACCCCGGTACCGTCTTTCCGGTTTGACTCGCTTGTTGTGCTGACCGCACACTGATCTAGTACACACTCCATAGCCAGACGTGTTCATTTCTACCCAGTGCAGCCTCTCCGGATTGACTCGCCGCCTTTCACCCCGGCAGCGCGACGTCTTGCGTATGGTCGTCAAACTTTTCGTGGAAACGGCCGGGCCGGTAGGGTCGAAGGCTTTGATCGAACGCTTCAGACTCGGATGGAGCAGCGCTACCATTCGGAATACGATGAGCGAGCTGGAACGCATGGGCTTTCTCATGCACCCGCACACGTCAGCTGGTCGCATTCCGACAGATCTGGGATATCGGGCTTTTGTTGCCGAACTCATGGATGCCGCTGTCCTGGAGCAGAAGGAGCGAGCGTATTTGCAGGCAGAGTTGGCCGCGTTGCAGGAAGACACGGAGGCCCTGATTCGCGAGAGTAGTCGGTTGCTGGCTCAGCTGGCACAATTACTTGGCGTGGTCTTGAGTCCGCGGTTGAACAATGGCGTTCTGCAGCGCTTGGATATCGTCCCCGTTAGTTCTGGACGCCTGCTCTTTGTCGTCAGTGTGGAGGGAGGGTATCTGCGAACCATCGTTTTGCAGGTTGGGTCAGAGTTGAAGACCGATCAACTGGGCCGTCTGGTTCAGTTACTCAATGAGCGTCTGGCCGGCCTGACCCTGGACGAGATTCGACGTACGTGTGTGCCACGAATCCGGGATCTGGCCTCGGACGACATGGGCATTGTACAGTTGATTCTCAATCGAAGTGCCGATTTGTTTTCCGATGAACCGGCCCAGCGTACGGTTCAATTCGACGGAACACCGTACATGCTGAGCCAGCCTGAATTTTCAGATGCCGGACACGTGAAAAGCCTTATTTCCTTCCTCGACGACCGTTCTCACGTCATTCGATTGATGGAAGAAGAAGCGGAGCCCGTTGCAGGCAGCGCCTGCGTCCGTATCGGGTATCGGACCGAGGAGGAGCAGCAGACGAATCCGTGCGGGGCGATATCTGTTGTGTCTGCTCCTTATAAGGTGCGTAACCTGCAAGGAACGATTGGGGTAATCGGCCCAACGCGCATGAATTATGCACGAGCCGTAGCGCTCGTCGAGGGCATGGCTACTCTGATGAGCCTGTCCAACTCTCGGTCGCGTTCCTCGTAGCAGGCACGCACCATTCTATACTGAACCTGATTGAATCGGCGGCAACTCGCCGCATAATGCTTTAACCAATGAGCGAAAAGGAAATGGAACCGGCGGAAGAGACCTCAGAGATTCCGGACATGGCGTCGGAGGACATCCCCGGGGATCAAGAGGATCGCGATGCGGTCATTGAGGCGATCGACGAGTTAGCCGATCGTGCACTCGAGATTGAACGCCTGAATGCCGAATTGGAGCAGGTATCAGATCAGGTCAAGCGGCAGGCGGCGGAATTTCAGAATTACCGTCGCCGGACCGAGCAGGAAAAAGCTCAGTCGGTAGCTTTGGGCAAAAGCTTGGTCATCTCGACGATTCTGGATCTGATTGACGATTTTGAGCGCTCGCTCGAGGCGACCAACAAGGCTGAGGCAGAAGTTGAAGGAGAATTGTCACCAACGTATCAATCGTTGAAAAGCGGCGTAGATCTGGTCTACCAGAAAATGACGGGTGAGCTTAAGCGACTTGGCGTGGAGCCAATTGAAGCCGTTGGGCAGCCCTTTGATGAGGAATTGCACGAAGCCATGATGCAGCAGCCAGCCGGGGACGGTGAGGAAGCAGGCATGGTGCTCACAGAAATCCAGCGGGGTTACCGTATGGGAGACCGCGTCCTCCGGCACGCCCGGGTTATCGTCTCCAGCTGATATGAGAGATTACTACGACATCCTGGGCGTCGAGCGCGGAGCCGACGCTGACCAGATCAAGAAGGCCTACCGCAAGCTTGCGCTCAAATATCATCCGGATCGAAATCCGGACGACAAGGAAGCAGAGGAAAAGTTCAAGGAAGCAGCCGAGGCGTACGAGGTCCTTTCGGATCCGTCCAAACGACAGCGTTATGACCAGTTCGGTCATGCTGGCGTTCGAGGAAGTGCAGGTGGTGGAGCACAAGGATTCCAGGATATCAACGACATCTTCAGCGCTTTCAGCGACATCTTTGGAAGCGGAGGCAGCATCTTTGACGAGATGTTTGGCGGAGCTGCAGGACGGGGGCGTGGCCGCAGGCAGGGTCGTCCAGGAAACGACCTGCGTATCAAGCTTCCGCTGTCACTGGAAGAGGTGGCCGAAGGCACTGCAAAGAAGATCAAGGTCCGCAAGTTTATTGCATGCGATACGTGTGACGGAAATGGTGTAGAAGATCCATCTACCGGATTTCAGTCGTGTTCCACGTGTCAGGGAGCCGGTGAAGTCCGTCAGGTATCCCGCTCGGTCTTTGGCCAGTTCGTAAACGTCCAGCCTTGTCCTTCCTGTCGGGGCGAAGGTCGCATCATTCGTACCCCGTGCGATTCTTGCGAGGGCGAGGGACGTCTGAAAGGGGAGGAGACCATCAACATCACGGTTCCAGCCGGGGTGCTTGAAGGTCATTACCTGACCCTGCGCGGGGCAGGCAATGCCGGGCAGCGTGGAGGACCTTCGGGAGATCTGCGAGTCGAGATTGAGGAGAAAAAGCATGATCACTTCACGCGCGACGGTCTCGATATCTATCACGAATTGCATATTTCCATTCCACAGGCTGTGCTTGGAACGGAAGTGGACGTCCCGACACTGAAGGGAAAGGCGCGGTTGCAAATTGATTCGGGCATCCAGTCCGGAAAGATTCTTCGGATGCGCGAGCGAGGAATTCCAGATATCGAGTCGCCGCGGCGTGGCGATCAGATGGTCCGAGTGCACGTCTGGATTCCTACAAACCTGTCAGACGAAGAGCGAGCACTGATGGAGGATTTGGCCGACGCCGAACACTTCCAACCCGATCCTGATTCCTTGGGAGATCGAAAAGGATTTTTCTCTCGGGTCAAGGACGTCTTTTCCTGATACCCCGACAGCACCAAGTTGTCGTCTTTTCCACTTGAATCGGAGAGCTTGTGAGCGAGTCGCTGACACCTGTTGATGCGGAAACGTTTCGTCGTGGCATGCGCCATGTACCAACCGTAGTGACCATTGTCACCTTCAATGCTGATGAGGCGCCTTGCGGCGTGACGATTGGTTCATTCACAAGTTTGTCTTTGGACCCACCTCTCATTTGCTTCAACATCAAGAAAGATTCGAGTATCCACGATGAGATCGTTGAGGCAGATCGATACCTGGTCCATGTCCTCAGGGATGATCAGGCAGAGATCTCCGACCGATTTGCAGATCCGGATCGGTCAACTCGGGACCAGCTTGATGGGACCCATGCCGTCGACGGTCCCCATGGCATTCCGACGTTGAATGATTTTCTTGCACGGTTTGACTGTCGTCGTACCGAGGTGCACGAAGGGGGAGATCACTCCATCATTCTGGCGTGCGTCGAAGGAATCGACGAGGGTACTCCGTCGCGTCCAATCGTCTATCACCAACGAGCGTATCACGCAGTTGGTCAGCAGGTCGCCGACCGTAATCTCCCTGGGTGACTCCTCAGGAGGGCTGAAGCGGTCCTATACCGGCATTGCGAGGCATTCGCCGGCCGAACCGGTTCCAAAGAAGGCAAAGTCGTATTTGCATGGATCGTCTGGATCCAGACTGCGACACGCAGCTGTCAATTCTTCTGCCGCTCGCCAGTCGTTCGATTTGCGCGTCAGCATCCCCACCGCGCGTGCCTGCGTGCCCGAATGAACATCGAGGGGAAGCATCAGGTCGGACGGGTCCAGGCACGTCCAGAGTCCCATATCTACTGGTCCCGAGCGAATCATCCAGCGGAGATACATATTGATCCGTTTGCAGGCGCTGCCTGTCGAGGGACGGGCAACATGCTTTCGAATACGGGCAGGCCGACCGGGAACGTTGTTCAGCAGGGTTGAGGAAAAGTGCTCAATTCCGTCACGTACCGGTTCATGGCTGGTCATTCCGGACTGAAATACGGCTTCCAGGCTCTGTGAAGTCGTTACGGATTGAATTGATGAGACCAGACCGTGCAAATCCTGGTCATTGAAAGTCCGGTGTTTGAAACCCTGCAAGCGTTTACGATCTCGGCTGGGGCGATAGTCATGGATGAAGCGCGCAGGCTGATATGCAAAGCGTTCGCAAAGATCACCCAGTTTGGCCAGCATGATGTCCCTTCGGCCCCAAGCGAGCAGGGAGGCAAAAAGACCTATAACCATGCGGTCATCGGGATCGTCGAATCCGTGGGGGATTGAGATGGGGTCGTCCTCTATGAAGTCGCTGCGCTCAAACCGGGCGGCAATAGGGTCTAGATAGGCTCTAAGCGTGACGGTGTGCTCGCTGGACAATTCCTGAACATCTTTGCGTTCACCGGCCATACTAATGGGAAGCAAACAGTTTCAGCGCGGCTTCCAGATCCACGTTGCCACCACTAATGACAACTCCCACTCGAGCACCCCGCACATCGATCTGGTCAGACAACATGCCTGCAGTGGCAAGCGCACCCGTGGGCTCCACAATCAACTTTGCCCGTTCCCAAAAAAACCGCATGGCATCTATCAGTGCAGCATCGGAGACGGTAATCATTTGGTCCGCATACTGCAGAACGAGCGGAAACGTCACCTTTCCAAGGTAGGGGGTCCGGGCGCCGTCGGCGATCGTGTCTGGATTGTGGACTTTCTGAAGCGTTCCGGAATGGAACGACCGCGTGGCATCGTCTCCGGCTTCCGGCTCTACACCGATGACCTGGCAGTGAGGCTGCAGGTGCTTGGCGGCAATGGCACAACCTGATAACAGGCCACCCCCTCCGCAACAGACAAACAGATAGTCCAGCTCGTGAGCCGCCTGCATGAGTTCCAATCCAACCGTTCCCTGCCCGGCAACGACATGGGGATGGTCATACGGGGGGATAATGGTCATTCCGTGCTCTTTGGCAATCTCCGCAGCAAGCACTTCGCGAGTCGTTTCATGCTTGTCATATGTAATGACGCGAGCACCGTAGCCCTCGGTTGCCGCTTTCTTGATTGCAGGTGCGTCATCCGGCATGATGATCGTCGTAGCGATACCGAGGAGTTGGCCGGAAAGCGCTATGGCTTGGGCATGATTTCCAGAAGAATAGGTGAGGACCCCGTGTTCCTTGTCACTCCCTGGCAGCCGGCTCATGGCATTGAATGCCCCCCTGAACTTGAAGGCGCCGGTACGCTGGAAATTTTCGCACTTCACAAAAACGGTGGCTCCGGACATGGCATCCAGTGTGCGACTCGTTATGACCGGCGTCTTGTTGACCATACCCGAAAGCAGGTCAGAGGCAGAGAGAATATCCTGAAACGAAACAGGGGGGACGGGCCTCGACCCATCCCCCCTCAGGAGTTCATTTGGCTCCATGGTAGGTGCAGTTTGCTGCGGAAAGCGACCGCGTCAAGATACGCTCACTCGCTTTCGGTTTCGACTTCTTCTACTTCTACATCCTGCACTTCTTCAGCAATGCGCTCTACAATCACTTCCACATCGGTGACAAGCGCGGCAAGTGCCCCTACAGCGGCCAGGGTTGGCATCAGGAATACAGCGGCTGTTGCACCGCCGACTCCAACGGACAGAGGGAACTCGAGTAGTGTCCGACCTTCCTTGCGAATGGTCACGCGACGAGCATTTCCTTCCTCGATGATTTCCTTGACTTTCCCTACGAGCTGATTGCCCTTGACCTTCATTTCGTCCATCTGAGTGCGGACAGTTTCCTTATCAATCATCGAATTATCCTACGATAGAAAGTTAAAACGGATGCGTCTATGGGAAAGGTTACGATGCATGGAGGGCCTTGTTGCGCCCTGAAGAGGTAATTGAGCGGAATTGGTTTCATAGAGTGAGCAAGGGAACGCCCCTTTACAATAACTTCACGAAATAAAGTTTTAAGCCGACCTGCTGGCTGACGATACCGCTTTCAGAACGAATTTTCCGAATGAAGTGCGTTCTACAAAATTTACACTGACATCCCAATAAAGAACTTGGAGGTTCACAATGGGTCAGCAGCAACTTCTTCTTCTCGTACTCGGTATCGTTATCGTCGGTCTTGCCGTCGTAGTCGGTATCCAGGCATTCTCTGAAAACCAGAAGCAGGCCAATGCCGATATGATGGTTAACGATGCAATTCGTATCGCATCTGACGCACAGGCTTGGAAACTGAAGCCAGGCGCCTTTGGCGGTGGAGCTTCTGCAACCAACTGGACCGGTCTCAACTTCGGTCAGCTCGGTTATACGGAAGGTGATCAGGGTCTGCATCCTGGTACGGCCGCCGAAGCCATCGATGAGGATGCCATTCGCGATCAGGCCGTAAAGGATGGCATGCTGACGCTGGCAGACTCTGCTCGTGTGCTCGTCAACATGGGCGAGACGACCGTCGAGGAAATGCTGCGAATGACCGCCAGCGAATAACGCTGCGGCATGGTGTCAGGCGCGGGAAAAAGCTCGGATGGCGTCAGCAATCTGTTCCTGCTGCTCGGCGGTCAGCTCCGTGTGCATTGGAAGTGAGAGGACCTCATTTGCGGCAATCATGGTCTGAGTCAAGTCTCCGACGCGGCAGGAATCCGGATTATCCCGATAGATGGGCAGCAGGTGCAAGGGAATAGGGTAGTAGACGTAGGACGGAATCCCGGCCGATTTGAGGTGCGACATGAGGGCGTCCCGTTTATCTGCATCGTTGCCCAGCACACGAATCGTGTATTGATGGAAGACATGTGTTCCATAGGATGCGCGATGCGGAGTCTGAATCTCGGATACACCCTCAAGAAGTGCGTCGTAGCGACCTGCAGCTTCCTGACGCGCCTTCGTGAACGCATCCAGGTGGGGAAGCTTGGCACGAAGAATAGCCGCCTGCATGGCGTCCAATCGGGAATTCACGCCGATGACTTCATTGTGGTACTTCTTCCGTGATCCGTGATTAGAGATCAACCTTGCCTGATCCAACCATTCAGGAATTGGACTGAGGATGGCACCGCCATCGCCGTAACAACCCAAATTCTTGGACGGGAAGAAGGAGAGCGTCCCGAAACCACCCATCGTTCCGGCAGCGCGACCTTTGTAACGCGCCCCCACGGCCTGGGCTGTGTCTTCGATCAGTACAACGTTGTGAGAGCACGCCAATTCCAGCATCGGATCAAGATCGGCGCATTGCCCGAACAAATGAACCGGGACGATGGCTTTCGTCTTTTCCGTGATCAGGCTTTCAACGGCCACAGGGTCAATATTGAAGGTCTCCGGATCGATATCGGCGAACACCGGCGTGGCACCCAGCAGTCCTACCGCCTCGGCCGTCGCCACAAACGTGAATGAAGGGGCAATGACCTCGTCGCCGGGCCCAATACCCAGCGCCATGAAGGCGATCTGCAACGCATCCGTCCCATTGGCAACCCCAAGCGTTCCCACGCCATCGAGGGCTTCGGAAAGCTCCGCTTCAAACGCCGTAAGCTCTGATCCTCGAATGAACTGCGTGGTTTCTAGAACGCGTGCGATACCGGCGTCCACTTCGTCCTTGATGCGCAGATACTGACCGCGAAGGTCAACCATTTGGATGGACATGTGTCCTGTGATTTCGTCTGGGAAAAGGCCGCCTACGCCATGATGGAGATGGGCCTATTTCTGGTTGCGGAGTAATTGTTCAGATGGAACGGGGCCAGCCGCTCGGGCCGGAACGCCGATGTAGATCGTTTCCGGCTCGGCATCCCGCGTCAGGGTCGCACCGGCCGCAATCACAGCGTCCCGCCCAATGCGTCTTCCGGGCAGGATGGTACAGCCCACGCCAAGGCGTGCGCCGTCTTCTGCGATGACGCCCTTGAAGTGTTTGAACCTTTCCTCGGTCCGTCCGATGTAGTTGTCATTGCTGGTCCGCACCCCGGGTGCCACAAATACGCGATCCCCAAGTGTCGAGTAGGCGGTGATGTACGCGTTGGTTTCCAGTTTGCAGAAAGCTCCAATAGCGCACTGATTTTCAACCGCAACGCCGCGACCGACGATGGTTTTCTTTCCAATGCTCACATCCTCGCGAACGGTTGCGAGATCTGCAACAAAGACGTCTTCGCTAAGGACACATCCGGCGTAGATGACGGAAGACGAGCCGATGCGGACACGGTCGCCGACTACCGGACCTTCGTGCAACTTGTCCGACGTCACGGCAGAATTAGCGGCACGCATCGGTTGCTGTCCCAGGATGGTATGGTCTCCAATCTGGACCTGTTCACCCAAATGAGTTCCGCGGCGCAATACGGTATGATGTCCGATGCGACAGCCCTTTCCGACCGACACACCGGCTTCAATTACGACGCCGTGGCCCAGTACGACACCATGACCGATGGTGGCGTCTTCATGCACGAAGGGGGAGTAGCTCGACGTCATCGAATCAAGTCAGTTACTGGAATAGCACAAGATAGTGAAGCTCCTCAATTCCATCGGCACCAATTGATTGGAAGCTCAAAAAAGCCCGGAGCCGCTAAGC
>CALIKL010000088.1 GCA_938018055.1 uncultured bacterium | reverse complement strand
CGGGCGCCCTCTTTAGATTCATGCATCCCTGGCAAATGACCCGGGAGTGCTACAGCGCATTCCAAGCTAGCGGATCACAGCTCCAAATTTCCTCGATAGATGGTCGTTGCGGATCCTTCGAGATACAGGTTTTCAGGGGATTCTGCTGTACCGTCGAAACCGACAGAAAGCACGCCGCCCGGCATCTCAATATCAAATCGAGTTGCTTTTGATCGACCAGTAAGGGCCGCGACCATGCTTGACGCAATTGATCCCGTACCACATGCCAACGTTTCCGCCTCAACTCCCTTTTCGAAGGTACGTACGCGCAAACGCGTTTCTGCCCCTTTACTATCCGAGGTCAGGACCTGGACGAAGTTGACATTCGCCCCTGCATCTCCAAGTGCCGAATTACTTCGCAATCCTGGTCCGACGTTCGCGACATCGATCTCTTGGACATCGTCAACAAAAACTACGAGATGCTCGGTCCCCGTCCAGAGATAGTGGCAAGACTCCGCCTCTTCAGGTAGCGACCCATCCAACGGTACATGGGGTTTGAACGAGGCCGGAGGCGGCACAAACAAGCGCACCAGGTCGTGATCCAGAATCTCAGCTCGATACATTCCAGCATCTGAAGAGAAGGTCAACTGGCGACCACCCGCGTTCGCCTCATGAGCGAAGTGCGCAAGGCAGCGCGCCCCGTTGCCGCACATCGTTCCCAAGGATCCGTCGGCGTTGAAATAAGCCATTCGGTAGTCTACCTCTTCCCGATCAGCAACCTGAAGAGACAACAGTCCATCCGCTCCTACGCCGGTGCGTCGGGGACAGAATCGGGCTGCCATCGTGGACAACTCTTCTCCTGAAAAGCGGTAAAAGCGGTTATCAATGACAATAAAATCATTTCCTGCGCCACTCATTTTTGTAAATTCGAGTACGAATTTTCGAGATATGGGTGGTTCCAAGGCTGGAATGCTCATTATATGACTCATCCGGAGGGTTCTGTGCTCAACCGGAAAATACGAGGTAGCGACGCCCGATTTGAAAGAAAGAAGACTGGAAATTGAACAGGCCGAACCCCTTCTCCTCTTCGGCTTCAATGATATCTATCTGAAAAGCATCGAAGCAGCGTTTCCCGAAACCCGGATCGTTGCCCGCGGCAACCAGGTCGTCCTGCAGGGTGATGATGCTGACCTGAACAGCATCAGCCGGATTCTGGACGAAATGATCCTTCTCCTGAATCGCAACGGTAATCTCACCGAGAACGATGTGGATACCGTCCTCGCGCTTTTCTCGAGCGGCGACGGCGCTCCAGGCGCATTCAGTCGTACGGGATCCGGTCATACGGTGCTGTTCACCCCCCATGGGGGAAGCGTAAAAGCAAAGACTCCCAACCAGATCAAGCTGGTGGAGTCGGCACGATCAAACGATATCGTTTTTGCCATTGGGCCTGCGGGAACAGGTAAAACCTATACCGCCGTCGCCCTGGCTGTTGCGGCGCTCAAGTCCAAGCAGGTCAAGCGCATTGTGCTTTGTCGGCCGGCCGTTGAGGCAGGCGAGCGACTCGGATTTCTTCCGGGCGATCTGCGCGACAAGGTCGACCCGTATCTGCGCCCTCTGTATGATGCGCTGGAGGATATGCTTCCGAAAGAGAAGCTGAAATCCTACATGGAAAACAACACGGTCGAAATTGTCCCGTTGGCTTACATGCGAGGACGCACCCTCAATTCTGCTTTTGTGATCCTGGACGAAGCTCAGAATGCCACGGCATTGCAGATGAAAATGTTCTTGACGCGTCTTGGGGCCAATAGCCGTGCCATCATCACGGGAGATCTGACGCAAACTGATCTTCCATCACGCGACGCCAGCGGTCTGGCTCAGGCCAAGGACATCCTGTCTGGAGTTACCGGAATAGAATTCGTGTACTTCGATGAAAAAGATGTCGTCCGCCATCGCCTGGTGAAGGACATCATCAGCGCGTATTCAAAGTTTTACGAAGACGATGAGCCAGGGCGCGCTCACTCCTGAGGGTACCGATTCTCTCGCAACACCGTCGGTGATTCAACCTGGGCGCTGACCACTCAGGCAGAGTGTATCTCTGGATTTGAGACCGATTGCTTCAGGATTTCTTTCGGACGATTCTTTTCGTCCACCAGGACAACGCTTGCTTCGTGCTCGAGCGCCTCTTCAGGAGTCATCTGGGCATAGGAAATCAAGATGACTTCGTCCCCCGTTGCTGCCAACCGAGCGGCAGGTCCATTGAGACAGATGGTCCCGCTTCCAGCTTTGGCAGGAATCGTATAGGTCTCCAGACGCGCCCCATTGTTCACATTCACAATGTGAACCTTTTCGTAGGGTAGGATTCCGGCGAGATCCAACAAACCCTGATCCACGGTGACCGAACCCTCGTAGTACAGCTCGGCCTGGGTCACCGTCGCACGGTGAATCTTGGCTTTGAACATGGAAAGAATCATCGACGTCTGGATTTGGGCAGTCAAAGGAGGATCCGGGCGCTGTAATCGTTCAATGATCGACAGGTTTCCCTTCCAGGATTCGCTTCATCGTCTATTCAGACACACCACTGATCAGACCGTAATCGGCCCGGGAGGTGATGGCATCAGGGGATGGTGACAATCACATTATCAATCAATCTGGCCGCCCCAAAGAATGCCGCAAGCGCCATAAGAACCTCGTCTCCAGACCTTACCCGTTCCAGCGGCTGCAGCGTCGCTGTGTCCACGAGCTGCACGTAGTCCACTCGGCACCGTGGTTCGCTTTCCAGACGCTGCCTCGCCTTCGACAGCATGGTATTCACGTCAACAGGTCCTTGCCGCATCAGGGTTTCCCGTGCTTCTGAGAGCACACGATTCAGCAAAGGTGCCGCGGCTCGCTCTTCAGGAGTCAAATACCGATTCCGGGAGGACATAGCCAGCCCATCAGGCTCGCGCACCGTGGGAACGCCTCTCAAAACGACGCCAAATCCCATTTCGGCCGTCATACGCTTCAGAATGAAAAACTGCTGAGCGTCTTTCAGTCCAAAGACCGCCTCATCCGGCTCACAGATGGCGAAAAGTCTGGCGACAATGGTAGTAACCCCCCTGAAATGACCGGGGCGGGTCGAGCCACACAAATAGTCTCCCATCTGATCTACGGTAACCCACGTCACATTCGTTCCCATGGGATAGATCTCTTCGACTGCTGGTGCGAAAATCACATCGACAACCTTGAGCGCAGCGAGCTTTTCAGCATCGGATGCCAGCGTCCGAGGATAGGCCTCGAAATCCTCGCCTGGACCGAACTGCGTGGGGTTCACAAATATTGAAACAATCACCCGATCGCACGCAGCTGACGCCTCTAATGCCAGCGTCAGGTGTCCTTCGTGCAACGCTCCCATTGATGGCACCAGGCCGATACGTCTCCCCTCCTTGCGCTCCCGCCGTACCCATTCACGCATGGAGGCCGCGTCAGAGATAATTAGAGGTAGTGACATGGGGACGATGTACAGACTGGGAGTTTCACGCTTTGAAGTCTTGAGCCCGTCAAATCCAGGGCTTTGTTCATCTGTACACTCAAGATACACCGGGAAAATGCCCGATTTCAGCAAAGCTCAACAGCGCCCAGCTCACCGTACGGATATATTTCCCTGAACCTCTATTTTTCTACTGTATTCAACCCCTTGGAGCGGATCCATGAGCGATTTCCACTCGGATGATTTCCGAATCGAAAACGATTCCCTGGGCGAAGTGCGCGTGCCGGCAAATGCTTGGTATGCCGCTCAAACCCAGCGAGCCCTCGACAATTTCCCCATTTCAGGAATCCGCTTTCCGCGCCGTTTCATTCAGGCGCTGGGCACCATCAAGATGGCGGCAGCGAAATCCAACCATCATCTGGGCATTCTCGAGGCAGACAAAGCCGACCTCATTGTGGCTGCAGCGGAACGGGTTCGACAGGGTGAGGTGGATGATCAGTTCGTGTTGGACATTTTCCAGACGGGCTCAGGGACCTCATCGAACATGAACACCAATGAGGTGATTTCAAATCTGGCTACGGTAGCCGGAGGTGGCAACAAGGGCGATAAGACCGTTCATCCGAACGATCACGTCAACATGTCACAGTCGTCGAACGATGTGATTCCCACCGCCATGCACGTTTCTGCGGTCGTGGCAATGAAAGAAGACCTACTCCCGGCCCTGGAAGCCTTCCGTGATGCCCTGCAAGCCAAAGCGGTGGAATTCGATGACGTAGTAAAATCAGGACGAACCCACCTGATGGACGCTACGCCAGTTCGACTTGGTCAGGAATTTGCCGGATATGCCGCTCAGATCATCCAGTCGATAGCCCGCATAAACGGCGCCATGGATGAACTGAAAGAATTGGCACTGGGAGGAACGGCCACCGGAACCGGGATCAACTGTCCAGAAGGATTTGCCGAAGGGGCAATACAGCACATTTCGACCTCAACCGGCATAGACTTCCGCGAGGCCGATAACCATTTCGCGGCGCAAGCGGCCAAGGATGCGTTCGTCCACGCATCTGGCTCTTTGAACACGCTTGCCGTGGCCCTGATGAAGATTGCGAACGATATCCGCCATCTGTCCTCGGGCCCCACGTCAGGTCTATCAGAAATCAAGCTCCCCGCCATTCAACCCGGCTCATCGATCATGCCGGGTAAAGTGAATCCCGTCCTTTCGGAAGCCATGATGATGGTTTCAGCTCGGGTGATGGGCAATCATGTAACCATTACCACTGGAGGACAGCACGGGAATTTCGAGTTGAATGTCATGATGCCCGTGATGGCACATGCCATGCTGGAGTCCATCCACATCCTGGCCGGTGCCATGGATGCATTCCGGACTGGATGCCTCGTTGGTATTCAGGCCGATAGAGAGCGTTGTCAAGAATTGCTTGAACTGAACCCTTCCATTGCCACGGCCCTCAACCGCGCCATAGGCTACGATATGGCTTCAAAAGTGGCCAAAAAGTCTGCTGCTGAGAAAAAGTCGGTTCGCCAGGTCGTTCTCGAAATGGAGCTCATGGACGAGACTACACTGAATGAAGTACTCGATGTACGCCATATGACCGAACCGGGGATTCCAGGCGCATGAGCCCTGATGCTGCAGCGAGCAGCTCTCCCTGGACGCAATCTCTCTGTTCTGGAATGACCGTCCTGGAACTGGCGAGTGTATTGGCCGGCCCCAGCGTCGGCCAGTTCTTTGCAGAGCTCGGCGCGAGGGTCATCAAGGTAGAGAACCCTTCCACGCGTGGGGATGTGACGCGCACTTGGCGCATGCCGGGGGAAGCAGACTCTGACTGCACCTCCTACTTTTATTCCTGCAATTGGGGCAAGCAGTCTATTGCCATCAATCTTAAATCTGAACATGGTATCGGGGTCATGCACGACCTGGTTGCCAACTCGGATGTGGTTATTAGCAACTATATCCCCCGGGCAGCGCACAAGCTACAAGCAGACTACGAAACGCTCCGCCAGATCAAGCCTGACGTAATTCTCGGGTCCATCATCGGGTATCGACCTGACTCGGATCGGCCCGGCTACGACGCCATCATTCAGGCAGAAGCCGGCTATTATTACATCAACGGCAATCCCAGATCCGGAAATTGGCGCCCGACGAAAATGCCGGTGCCGCTCATGGACATTCTGGCGGGGCATCAGCTCAAACAAGCCCTATTGATGGCACTTTTGCGTAAGGCTTCCTCGGGAGAAGGAGCGAATGTGACCGTCAGCTTGTACGACGCGGCCGTGAGTGCACTCACCAACCAGGCGACCAGCTGGCTGGTGGCAGGAAAAATCCCGGAAGCACTGGGCTCGGAGCACCCCAATATTGCACCCTACGGTTCTGTTTACCAGACAGCCGACCGGCGATCTCTGGTGCTTGCCGTCGGAACGGACCGTCAATTTCGGAAACTCTGTGACATTCTGGATCTGCCCCAATTGGCCGAAGATGAACGTTTTGAAATCAACCAGGGCCGTATTGCCCATCGGCAAGAACTGAAAGAGACGCTTCAGGAGGCAATCCGGCAGCACAATAGGGATGATTTACTGGCTACTTGCCAGGCCGTCGGTATTCCGGCAGGCGCGGTTCGCAAAATGAACGAAGTGTTTGATGAAGCGCCTGACTACCTGCATCTTCCCGGCACGGATGGGGTTGCACGCGGTGTACGAGAAACAGCCATATGGCCGCCTGCGGCTCCAGAACGCTTGGTTCACATCTCTCAACCTCCAGCGTATGCAGCCGATACGTCGACCGTCTTGCGGGAAGTACTCGGAAAATCAGAAGCAGACATTCAATCACTGTTGAATGCGGGAGCGGTAGAGCAGCTCTAGAAAAAACCGGACGGGATAATCAGGGCGTTGTTGCCGAGCTGTCCGGTTGCGGGATGCCAATACGGTTCGTGAGTCGCTCCGATCGATAGAGGCCGCGATCCCCTTCCGCAGCACGTACACGTGCTACTTCATCGGCTAAAACGGCATCAGAATCGTTGCCGAAGTTTGTACGGACGTAGGTCAATACAGCCGCAACCTGTTCGTCTGTCAGAAATCCGTGCGGCGTCATCACGTTATTGTAGGACTGACCTTTCACTTCTATGGGTCCTTGCATGCCATAGAGAACCAGTCTGATCAAGCGACCTTTGTCCCCATTTGCCCATTCTGTTTCTCTGATTGGGGGAAATGCATTTTCAATCCCGTTGCCATCACCTTGATGACAGGTGGCACAGTAACGCGTGTAAATTTCCGCTCCAGAGCCCGGAGCCGGAGCCGACGTGCATCCAATCGCAATCGAGCCGGCCATCAGCATGACCATGAGAACTATTCCCGGCCCGGTGGCCCTGTTACTGAAGTCTTTCATGCTCAGGATTGGGATTCAATGATGATGGAATCGCCCAACGAGAGCGTTCCCCCGTGTACGACAGAAAAAAGGGCGCCTCGAAGCTCGCATTGCGCAACGGCTTTCCGCGCTTCTTCCGAAATCCGACGAGCAAACAGGTCGCAAGGGCGGTGTGTTTTCTGGGCACGTTGCAACACCACAGAAGGCCCCACCCGCAAGAGGCACCCGGGTTTCAATGCGCGCAGATCCACTCCTTCGAGCACCAGATTGTCCCCTGGAACGTCCACAGCAGTCTCCAGGACTTCCATTACCTCCTTGGAAATGGCGGTGACTTCCCGCTCGGGAATGCGCTCTCCTTTCCACCAGTCTTTTTTCCGGTGATCTCCCTCGAGCCCGAGACCTTCAACGACATCCGCACGGTCAACACGGACGTGCACACCAACAGCGGGCTTCTGGATGATGGCGTGCAGCCTGGCAGCTCCACTATACTCGATAGCGTCGAGTCGATGTTCAAGTTGGCTCATGCAATCGAATCGGTTACATATCCCAGGGCGGATCAGAAGATACCTTGCGTCGGCGAGCACGATCCATGAACAGTTGATGTGTGCCGTAAATCCCTTCCTCGCTTCCAGATGAGCGCAGACGGTAGATTCCCTCTGCATCCAATTCCCACGCCGAGGCACCATCTTCGAGACAGAAGTCCAGCATGCGCTGCAAACGAGAGCGCATCGCCTTTTTTCGAATTTCAACGATGACCTCCACGCGGTCATCCAGGTTCCGTCGTTGCCAGTCCGCACTTCCAAGGAAAAAGCGCGGATCGCCGTTGTTGCCAAAGCAGTAGATTCGACTGTGCTCCAGGAAGCGACCGATGATACTGGTCACCCGGATGTTTTCACTGAAGCCCGGCACGCCAGGGCGGAGACGACAATGACCTCGAACGAGCAAGTCGATTTGGACACCGGCTTGGGACGCATTATAGAGCTCGTTGATGAGAATCAGGTCGTCGAGGGCATTCATCTTGGCAATGATTCGCCCGTTGCCATGCAGGCGCTGATGTTCGATTTCCTGGTGGATCTGTTCCACAAAATGCGTCCTCATGTCGCGAGGTGCAACGATGAGCTTCTTGTAATGCTGCTCTGGCGCATATCCCGTCAGGTAGTGGAATAGATTTACAAGATCATCGCCGATTTGACGGGAGCGGGTGAGTAATCCCAGGTCCGTATACAACTTCGCGGTAGACGGGTGGTAGTTGCCCGTTCCAATGTGACAATAGGTTCGCAACTCCTGCCCTTCCCGCCGGACGACGAGGGTCGTTTTACAGTGCGTTTTGAGTCCTACCAGCCCATATGTGACGTGGACGCCATGCTGCTCCAGCATTTGGCCCCATTCAATGTTGTTCTGCTCATCGAACCGGGCCTTCACTTCAACCAGTACCGCTACCTGCTTACCCGCGTCGGCTGCCCTGAGCAATGCCTTGACGATCGGAGACTCGTCTGAGGTGCGGTAAAGTGTTTGCTTGATGGCCAAAACGTGCGGGTCAGCCGCAGCTTCCTCCACAAATCGAAGCACCGTCGAAGCAAATGACTCGTATGGATGATGTACCAGCAGGTCGCCCTTGCGCAGAATCTCGAAAATATTGAGGCGATCTTTCACTTCGCCCTCATGTAACAAACGTTGCGGAGTAACAGGGTCCCACGTTTCGTGCTTCAGCTCTGGAAAATCCAGATCGGCCAATTGACCTACGGATACCAGGTCCAAATCTCCTTCCACTTCGTAGACGTCATCGGAGCGCAGAGTGAGCTCCCGAGCCAAGAGTTCTCGCACATCCTGAGGCATGTCTGAGGCCACTTCCAGACGCACTATCGGAGCAAAACGGCGCTCTTGCAGCTCCTCGGAAATCATCTCGATGAGATCATCAGCCACTTCTTCATCTCGTTTCAGGTCCGCATTGCGCGTAATCCGGAACGGATGAACATGAACCACTTTCATGCCCCGAAACAATTCGCCGGCATTGTGGGCAATGACCTGCTCAATGGGAATATGACCTGTCCCATCGGGCAGCGCAATCCACCGGGCCTCGGTGGTCGGTACCTTGATGCGGGCAAAATGCTCGGTCTTGCGTCCGGGGTGTTTCAGCGTAACGGCAAGCGAGAGGCTCAGGTTGGAGATGAACGGGAACGGGTGACCAGGATCGACCGCCAGAGGCGTTAGAACCGGGAATATGTGCGTCAAAAAGTGATTCCTGAGCCAATTCTGTTGCACCTGCGAACACTGATCATAGTCCTTGATGCAAATACCGGTCTTCTCCATAAGAGCCGGCTTCAACGTCTCTTCCCACACGAGGGAAAGGGCCCGGTTCATTTCCAACACCGCTTCCCTGGCCATGCGAAGCTGTTCACCTGGGGTGCGTCCGTCTGGTGAGGGTCTTTGCACTCCAGCGGCCAGCTGCCGCTTCAGACCACCCACACGCTTCCGGAAAAACTCGTCCAGATTGGACGTGGCGATAGCGACAAAGCGCATTCGTTCCAACAGGGGGACCCTTTCGTCGCGGGCTTGGTGCAGCACCCTCCAGTTGAAGTCCAGCCAACTCAACTCGCGGTTGAACAGCAGTCGATGGCTCCCCGTCCTGGTCGCCTCGGTTACAGCATGCGGTTGCGTTGCCCGCGGGACAACTTCCAGCAGCTCATAGGAAGCCTGAAAAGAGCCAGTCTCCCTGCCTTCATGTTCCAAATGCCTTGATCGCGAAATATCTGCCATGCCTCTATCCCGTTGACTCAGAACATGTTATACGGCGTCAATAAACTTTCGCTCCTTGACGGCTTTTTCGAATCGCTTCAATTCAACGAGCTGTCTGTTCAACTCATGAGTATCGCGCCCTTCCGACTCGGCTTGATAGATGTCCTGACGAAGCACCTTTTCCCGTTCCCGAAGTCGATAAAGCTTCAGCAACACCATCGCACCGGCCGCCGCTTCTGCAGCATTCTCATCCAATCCAGGGACACGGATATTCTTGCGGCGAGTCCAATTCTCGGATGGCTCTTCTTGCAATGTCATGATCTCAGCGGTCAGCGACCGAATGGCATCATCCACTGCCGGTGATAGGAAGGCATTGCGGTCGAACGCATCATCCTCATACTGCTGCACCAGCATTTCCGCCATGCGTCGGGACGGACCATCGGTGAAGTCGGACATCGGCATGTTGCCCATGATCCATTCCACCATATCCAGGCCGCCTTCAATCATGATGCGCAGTAAACGCTTTTCTGACGGAAGCGCCTTGCCTCCCTCGCTCATCCGCTTCTTCAGAGCCGGCTGTTCATCGCCGGCCAACGTCATGCGCGCCTTCCGACGTTCCTGTCGGATAGCGGCCTGATGTTCACCACGCCGGGCCGCCTCCAATACGGGACGCAGTTGCACATCCGGAATGTCCAGTACACCTGACGCCGTTCTGAGATACGACTCGCGGACCAGATCATCTGGGATCAAGGCAACGGACTGGACAATGGTACGCTGGACCGCGGCCCGGCCTTCGGGCGTCTCCATGCTGCCGGCCAGCTTGGCATTTTCGTAAACGAAATCCACAAAATGCTGCCGATGCTCCTTCAGGTACGCCTCGAAGGCCGGGCCGCCAAACGTCCGTACATACGAGTCTGGGTCTTCTCCCTCAGGAAGGCGAACAGCGTATGGGATCAACCCGCTCTTGAGGATGAGATCGATGCCGCGTAGAGCTGCTCTCAACCCTGCTTTATCTGCGTCATAGAGCAGCACGATAGTTTTTGCATAGCGCGCAAGCGCAGCCACCTGGCCTGGTGTCAGGGCTGTTCCAGAGGAGGCTACAACGTGTTGAACACCCGCCTGGTACAGTGAGATGACGTCTGTATATCCTTCAACAAGAATCGCCTCTTCGTGGCTTCGAATGGCGTTTTTGGCATGGTACAAGCCATACAACACCCGGCTCTTGTTGTAGACGGGCGTCTCGGGAGAGTTGATGTACTTCGGCTCGTCATCGGGACGGATGATGCGTCCTCCAAATCCAAGCACCTTTCCTACATGAGAGAAAATGGGGAAAATGAGGCGATAGCGGTATCGGTCATAGAAGCCCGATCCATCTTTCCGCGGAATGATCAGTCCTGCCTTTTCCAGAATATCCTCATCGATGGGCGCCTTTTGGGCCTCAGACAAGAAATTATCCCAACCGTCAGGAGCAAATCCGATCCCGAACGTCTTCACGGACTCAGGCGTGATTGCTCTTTCTTTCAGAATGTCGAGTGCCTTCTCTGCCCCATCCTCCCCCAGCTGCTTGTAAAAGAACCGTGCTGCGAATCGCAGGGCGTGGTAGATGGCCTCGTTTTCAGAAGCCTCTTCACCAGGGCCATCATCCTCGGGAAGAGCTACACCAAATCGTTCCGCCAGCAGGCGCACGGTTTCCGGAAAACTGAGTCCTTCAACCTGGCTGACGAAGCTGAACACATCTCCTCCTTGACCACATCCGAAGCACTTGAATATGCCAAGGGACGGATTGACGTTGAAGGAAGGCGTTTTTTCCGTGTGAAAAGGACACAACCCGACAAAATTGGACCCTCTTTTTTTGAGTCGCACATAATCCCCCACGACATCAACAATGTCGGAGAGACTTCGGACCTCTTCGATTGCATTATCTGGAATGATGCTCATGCCGTGAATGGAGGGGTCAGCGGGTGTTGCGCGTAACGGAATTGACAGGTTAACCGGTGAAACACGACCCGGTTCGACCTCGTAGCGCAATAGATCATCATCAATCAGTGTGACGGCATGACAATCGAAGGGACCGTGGTGTACATGGAATTGGAAGGAGGCTTCTGGGCTCTTCTTGCCAACGACGGTAGACGATTCGTACCCGTTCATCCGTTACCTGCGAGTCTGCGCGAGCAGGGAAAGCGCGTCATTGCGCGATTGGCTCCGGTCCAAGTGCTGAGCTCCATCCAATGGGGTGAACATGTGGACATAGAGCATATCGAGGCGGCCAACTGATCCCAATCATCTACGTGAGAGCATCATGCTGTTGACAGGTCTGGTTACGATCTCGGCTTTCCTACTGCTTGGCCTGGGGGCCACCCGCACATCACGAGGCGCCCTTTACATGACCGGTGGAATGCTGCTGATTTTGATCTCGGCATCTATGCACGTGAGCCAGTTCACGGGAGCCTGGACTACGCTCGGAGCCGTTACTACCGAGATTGGAATCGGATCGCTGCTGCTTGCAGGGTTGCTTCGTCGCAGCGATGCTGACGCGCGACCGTGGTTCATCATCGGAGCCGGAGCGCTCTCGATCGCGGTTTTGATGCTGGCGTGGCAGAAACTGAGTGTCGCATCCGTATTGGAAGATGGTCCCGACCGACCGGTCGTTGCCATGGAGAGCTGGATTCTGGAGCTGGGGCCCGATGATTCAATCGACGAAGTAGCTGGCACGCTGGAACGCCACGGTGCGTCCTGGGAGCGTGCTTTTCCAACTGTGGACTTGGTTGAGGACATCGACCTGGCGCAGGTTTACCTGGTCAATGTATCCGCTTCAGCCTCAGGCCCTCTTACGAATGCCCTGATTTCGGATGTGGAAAATGTGGATCATATTGAGTTGAACTTCGATGTTCACCTGGACACACCGTCCTCGTCCTTTCACCTCCGTTCAGCGAGTCAGGGAATCCTGGAAGATGATCCACTGGCGTCCAAACAGTGGGCACTGGAAGCCATTAACGGTCATGCCGTACATCGGATGATTGCCGATGCTGAGCCTGCGCGTAAAGCGCTGGTAGCCATTCTGGACACTGGTGTGGATGCCAACCACGAAGATGTATCGCAAACGTTTGCATCTTCTCCGGCCACAACCGACGAGCATGGACACGGAAGCCACTGCGCTGGTCTCGCGGGAGCGGCCACGAACAATGGATTGGGAATCGCATCTCTCAACTGGGAGGGCCGATTTATGGATATCGCCGGTTACCGGGCTCTCAACGATCAGGGATTTGGATCCATCGAAATGATATCACAGGCAATCATTGATGCCACCCAAGACGGAGCAGATGTCATTTCCATGAGCCTGGGAGCCAAAACCGAGACGCCAAAAGTCATTCGGGATGCGATCGAATTTGCCATGGAACGCAACGTTATTGTGGTAGCATCTGCCGGCAATGCGAATGAAGACGCCATCGACCATATGCCATCCAATGTAGAAGGTGTCATTGTAGTCTCTGCAATCGATCGCGATTTAAACAAAGCGCGTTTTTCAAACACCAATACGTCGCTCTCACGTCCGATTACAGCTCCGGGAGTGGACATCCTTTCTCTCAAGACGGGCGGCGGATACGTTACCATGAGCGGTACTTCCATGTCTACTCCGGTCGTCTCGGGAATCATCGGAATGATGCGCGCACTCAATCCGGATATTTCAGACGAGGATGTTTGGAAGATTCTGGAGGAGACATCCCGGCCCGTCCGACACAGCGCACAGATCGGGAATCTCGTTGACGCAGAAGCGGCTATTCAGCGCGTTTTGGATCGACTCTGATCCCTTTTGAAGATCCTGCCCTAACTTCCGGGCATGTCCACACCCAGCACTTCTCCCTCTTTGATCGTTCGTCGCGCTCACGCCGACGACGCCTTGATCATTGCGTCGATTTACAATGAGACCATCGAAGCACGTGATGCCACCATGGTGCTGGATCCGGTTACAGCGGAGGACATGACCAAACGCCTTCATGGACTCAGCGAACGCGAGTCACTATGGGTCTTGGAAGAAAACAGACTGGTTCAGGGGTGGGGCGTCGTGAAGCTCTACTCCGAGCGTCCTGGATATGCACGCGCTTGCGAAACCTCTGTCTTCCTGAGAAGAGCCGAAACCGGCCGAGGGTTGGGAAGCGTTATCCAGCCCGTTTTACTGCAAGCTGCCCAAGAAGCCGGTTTCCATCACGTGTTGGTTCGTATATGGGCTGCCAATGCATCCTCCATCGCAATGCATGAGAAGTTCGGCTTCACCGTTGTCGGAACGCAGCGAGAAGTAGGCTTTGTGGATGAGACCTGGGTTGATGTCACCATCATGCAGTGTCTTCTGGACTGACCGTGAGGTGCGCGTCGAAGGTCGCCACTGCCGTTATTCCCGGGTCAGGGAGACGCGGCCAACATGGGACCGTCACAGAAAATGTAGTCCACGTTAAAGACGACGCGAACCAGATTTCCTTCCGGTGTTACTGCGTAGTGGGATCGGGACTTCAGAGCTCCAGTGGCTGGATCCCATTTTACTCCTTGGAATCGTTCGACAAGATCTTCCACCCGATCTCGGGACGGTCCATCAATCCATATGACATCAAGTCCACAGATATCATCCATATGCTCGACCGTGTCTTCGAGGCGAACGGCAAACACCGTCGACGGATAACGTTTCTGCAGGGTATCACTTACCATTTCAATGGTTTCTTCCGCACTCACAATGACGGTTTCCATACCGGCCATGCTACTTTCAGGGCTTAAGTTCGAGACTTCGCGCTTTTGGCGCTTCCGAAAGTGGAGTACGGGGACAAAACCTGTTTTTGCGTGGCTCATGCCGGATCTCGGTCCTTTTTTTGCCGTTGATTCCCGATGCAGAATGGCCCCATGATTTCCCCTTACCGTGTCTGAATCCCTAGACCGATATCACGACGTCCGCTCGCGGATTGATGCGCTAATATCCGAGCCGTGTGACTGGACGGCCGCAATGGCTACTGTTGCGTGCGAACTCCACCATGCGTTCGATCATTTTCACTGGACCGGCTTCTATCGAACGGTTCGTCCGGCACATCTGCAGGTTGGTCCATACCAGGGAGGGCATGGATGTCTGGATATCCCTTTTGAACGGGGAGTCTGTGGCGCCGCCGCCCGGGAACGTACTACGCAGCTCGTGCCAGATGTGAATCAGTTTCCGGGGCATATTGCGTGCTCCTCCAGTACCATCTCCGAAATCGTCGTTCCGGTGATGACGCAACGGGGCGATGTAATAGCCGTGTTGGACGTTGATTCAGACCTTCCTGACGCCTTCGACGCGCATGATCAGGAAGCACTGGAGGATCTCTGTGCGATGCTGGGAGCGCGCTGGGGTGACGAAGCGCTTGCTTCGCTGCGGGTGACGTGAGCACGCACCCCAGGGTAACAAAATCATCCGCCCGGAACAGGACACTGTTCACCTGCACCCCTCGCCGTTCAATCTGAGGTGGCTTCAGGGTCAGGTTTTGAGCACTCGCAATGCCCGCCAGAAAAACTGGCAAAAATGCGAGCACAATTGAGACAACAGCCGGCAGCAAGACCTGCCGACTCCGTCGGACGATATGTTCCGAAGAGGTCAAATGCATCATAACCGCTTGAAAAGGCCATTTTGGTCCTTTCAAGCCGAAATAGAAAATGTGTTATGATGCCTATGTCCAAATCCCGTGCCAAGCCCCAAAAATGTCTCAATTCGGGATCGCTGGAAGGCCCTGGAAGGCGATTACAGCGGCTATTGACCAGCTGCTGGAATGACCGTAACCCGACTCGAAACCCGGGCCATGCTGCCAAAAATACCCGCTCCTCCTTCAATGGGGTCAAGCACATTCGAGATTTCTCCAGGAGAGAGCAAGCCACCGTTTTGCTGGACTTGCTGGTAGCGCTGAAAGTCGTACAGGTTATCGTCCAGCACGCTCATGGTGATTTCGTTCTCCCCGTAGAAGATGATAGCGAACCACGGCAACCGCACGCGCAGCGTACCGTCGGGCAGAATATCGTAATTGGCCTCGTTGATCGGAGGCGACGTGAAGCGCTGCAGCTCAAGACGATCTTCTTCATCCAGGACCAGAGGTTCTCCGCTATCTCGTTCCTCTTGATCGAATACCAGCTCTACATAGGCCGGGACAAGCAGGTCGGCATCTGGCTCATCGTGAGCAATGGTAAACACGAAGATGGACTGACGATCATCAAATTGGCTTTGCGTCACCAAATACGAGAATTGCTCAGGGTCGAGGTATTCGATTGTGGAGTGACTGACCTCGAGTATTTCGAACGCTTCGGGCACTCGGGTCACCGATGAAATTGAAGGCAAACCGGGTGCCTCAGCTACGAGCCGATACCGCCTCGATGGGAGGACATCATGCTCGCCAGACGAGACAAATTTTCCGGGAGCCTCAAACGTCCGTTGGTATGGGAATACGTCCTCCACGCTGTCGTCTGCGGCCAGTAATTCCAGGCGCACGGATGCCGTGCTTACGGCAGACTGCGTATCCGACCAATCGGTATCAATATCCTGACTTTGCGTCAGCCAGATAGGAGGCAGCGGTTCGCCTGCCACCAGGTACCCCTCGACCACCAACTCGGCTTCATGGTTGGATGGAGTTGTTGTATCGCAGGCCGACAGAATCAGCATGGCCACGATCATGGCGGCCGTTCCCAGCCGACGGATAATCGGAGTCATATTGGAAATGGATTGGATCATGACGGTCAGAATCGGAGGGTGTAGGAAATATTGGGAACCGGGACCGGAATCTGAGGAACCACCTCTCGACTCACAGAACCATCATCCTCGAACTCGTAGAAATAGAACCAAATGTTGCGGCGGTTGTACGCGTTGATCACCTGTAGCTGAAGCTCCGAGTCGCCCCCAAACAGCTTGCCCTTTCGCGTGAAACCAATATCCAACCGGTGATAGGCCGGTAATCGTGCGCCATTGAAGGGGGAAACCAATACGTCAGTCTGCTGAGCCTCAAACGGAGAGTTACCCAGTCTGTACTGGGAGGATGGCCGCGTATAAGCCTGCCCCGTGGCATAGGTAAAGACGGATGTAAATTCCCATTTCCTCGTAATACGTGCCGTCGTCGTCACGTTCACATCGTGCGTGCGATCGTATTTCGGAGCGTAGTATTCATTCTCATTGATGGTTGGGAATCGGCGTTTCGTGAGACCGTAGGTATACCCCGCAAATCCCGAAAACCTACCAATGCGCCCTTGGAGAAAGAGCTCGCTTCCGGTAGCGTATCCCTCGCCCACATGAAATAAATCCTCGTAATCCAGACCCGCCACATCCGGGAGGAATGGGTTAAGAGAAAAGAGGTCGTTCATGGTTCTGTAGTACCCTTCCCATTCGACGCGGAAGCCTGAGTCAGTGGCGAACTTCAGACCGGTGACAATTTGGTCGCCAAAGGCCGGTTGAACGTTTTCTGCGGCCGATAGCCAGGTATCAAGCCCGGAAAACGCCTCATTTGTGACCAGGGTCAAGAACTGGTGATAGCGCCCCATTCCGACCTGTGCGAACAGGCGATCCGTAAGTCGCCTTTCGACCGACAGGCGTGGCTCGAAACGTAGGTAGTCTCCGTCGCTGAAGTATGCCCCTCGAATGCCGGAAGTGATCGTCCAATCAGCCGTTGGCCGGAAGACGTACTCTCCGAAAACATTCGTGTAAATGGCGCGCGTCCTCAGGTTGAGTCCTTCAAGACCATCAAATACGCTGCGGAAATCAAACCGGTAGTTACCTGCCCAGAACCCTGCTTTCCACGCGTGACGAGAGTCTGGTAGGAACTCGAAATCCCCTTTGATCGAATAGTCCCACACATCGTTGGTCTGGAATACCTCCGTCGTAGCGAATTCGAATTCAGGCTTGCTGAAATACTGGGAGCCGGTCAGCGTGAAGTTGGAAAAGAGACGCTCGGAAAACAGATGCGTCCAGTTCGTACTGACCGTCCGGTTTCCATAGCGCAGTTTGGCAGCGACCCCTTCTGCAATCGGTACATCAACAACGTCTTGCCCGACATAGAACGAGGTCGAAATACGGTTATTCTCGTCCAAGTCGAAATTTACCTTTCCGTTGGCGTCGTAGAAGTAGAACGTATTCGGGATGCCTTCAACATCCGCATTCCGCGCGATCGCCAGCAGCGGCTCAACCGTAGATCGGCGAACGGCCAGCATCCATGAACCCTTCTTGTGCGGCCCCTCAATCAGTGCACGTGAGGCGAGCAATCCCAGCGAGACGGATCCGGCATTTTCACGGCGGTTACCGTCTTTGTTGTAGATGTCCACGACGGACCCGATCCGTCCTCCGTATTCCGCTCCATAGGCGCCTTTGTAAAGCCGAACGTCTTTGATGGCATCCGGATTGAACGTGGAGAAGAGGCCGAAAAAATGGGTCGGATTGTACACCGCGGTGCGATCGAGCAGAATCAATGTCTGGTCCGGGCTTCCACCGCGGATGTACAGACCGCTTGAAAAATCAGAGGCTGACTTTACGCCGGGCAACAGCTGCAGGGAGCGAAACACATCGGGCTCCAAGATGGTCGGTAGCTGACGGATGGTCGCCGTTTGCATTTTGGATACCCCCAGACGCCGCTGCTCTTCTTCTGAGTCTGCCTCGGCGGTTACAACAACTTCATCGACTTCGAACTGCTGCGGTGCCAGGTCGGCATCTCGGCGAAGCGATTCGCCAGCGGCGAGCCTAATCTCAAGCTCGAGCGTCTCGTACCCGATATAGGAGTATTGGATGACGTAGTCTCCTGCTTCAAGGCCCGTGAGGGTGTAATATCCGCTCGTGTTGGACGCTGCTCCGATCAGCGTGTCTTTGATGCGAACGTTGGCAAGCAGTAGGGTCTCCCCTGTCTCTGCGTCGCGTACGAATCCGCTCACGGAAGCGTCTTGAGCACGGGCTGTAGAACCGAGCATCATCCCCAGGATGAGGAGGACGACCTTCACGTGCGCTGTGGTTCGTAAGAGCATGGAAAATGCTTTTGGTTAAAGGAGAAGTGCCTGGCACGACCCTCTGTACGGAGAGGCCCTCTTCAGTTTCAGATGAGCCGAACGAAAGACGCATAGCGAAGCGGCATTCATCACAATTTCGATACCAGCAAGCACGGATTTCCCCTGGCCTATTGAGCGAACGGACGCCCATATGGCACCCTTACTCTGAACAGTCAAAAATATCCCCCGTCGATATAGTATAACACGTTGCGCCACATGAGGTAACATACCTGTCCACAATGGTGCTGGAATGTGGTTTCAAGACACCGGATTTCGTATATTTTCTGAGATGATTGCAGCGCTTCAAAAGCCTGCAATTTTCGACCCCAACCTACATTACCCTCTGGCCAGAGAGCGCAGGTTTTTCCTGCAGAGCAGCGGATGGACGAACAGACAGAACCTACCCCTTCACGCATCATTCCGATCAACATCGAGGAGGAGATGAAGTCCTCCTACATCGATTACTCGATGTCGGTCATTGTCAGCCGCGCCTTGCCCGATGTGCGCGACGGACTCAAGCCGGTTCACCGGCGCGTACTCTACGCAATGAACGAGCAAGGCATGGGTGCCGGCTCGTCCTACAAGAAGAGTGCACGTGTGGTTGGTGAAGTGCTTGGTAAGTACCACCCCCACGGGGATTCTGCGATCTATGACACCATGGTCCGCATGGCGCAGGAGTTTTCCTTGCGCTATCCCATGGTGGATGG
>CALIKL010000087.1 GCA_938018055.1 uncultured bacterium | reverse complement strand
ACAGGCCCTGTGGGATGCCACGATGGCATGGTCGATAGCCGAACACATGACCCGCACCCCGGGCGCAAAAGTTGCCCACTTTGTCGGAGGTTTCCATGTGCAGTCAGGTACCGGCACGCCTGAACACCTCAACCAGTATCGACCCGGCACCCGCATGCTCATCATCTCTGTGCAGAGTGTCGATGACCCCAGCGCATTTGACCCGGAAGAGCACATCGGGTTGGGCGACTTTGTCGTCCTGGGCGATGCTGCCCTGCCCCGAACGTATGAAACGCGGACACGCTGATTGTATCACCGAACAGATCGTACCATGCAACGCATTACTACCCTGCTGACTGTTCTTGCTGCCATTATCATCCTCAACAGATGCGGCAGCGCCACCAACGAATTTGATTGCGCCGCTTTTCTCGGCGAATAGGGGACCATGATCCAGATTGACGTCGACATGACCGAAGGAAGCGAATTCGGCCGCGAGCTGCTCTCGCAATACACGTCGTTTCGGCTCACGACTGATCTAAGTGTCCTGAGCGAGAACGAGTGCCGGATGCTCCCGCATCTATTTGCCGCAGCTGACGAGATGGAATCCATCTTCTGGAAGCAGGCCTATGGGGACCGTGACGAGCTTCTGGAATCCATTGACGACCCGGCGCTGCGTGAGTATGCCAAGATCAACTACGGACCCTGGGACCGTATCGGAGGCAACGCGCCCTTTATTGACGGGATACCTGACAAACCAGCTGGAGCCAATCTCTATCCGCGGGATATGTCGCGAGATGAATTCGAGGCGGCAGCGGCGCAGAATCCCTCACTGGCCGATTTGTACACCATGGTAGTTCGCGATGCGGATGAGTCGCTTGAGGCGATTCCGTACCACGAGGTCTTCGCTGAAGAAATGCAGCGCGCCTCTGAAGAGCTGCTGGCGGCTGCCGAGTTTGCCGACGAGCCAGGGCTTCGCAACTACCTCACGTTGCGAGCTCAGGCACTCGTCACGGGAGACTACTTCGAGAGTGACATGGCCTGGATGGACATGAAGGATAACCGAATCGAAATGGTTGTCGGTCCTATCGAGACGTATGAGGATGCGCTTTTCGGCTACAAGGCTGCAGCTGAAGCTTTCGTCTTGATCAAGGATATGTCCTGGAGTGAGCGCCTTTCCCGCTACGCACAGTTGCTTCCGATGCTGCAGGAGGGTCTACCTGTACCGCAAGAATACAAGCAGGAAACGCCAGGTACCGATTCTGACCTGAATGCCTACGATGCCATTTACCACGCTGGCGACACGAATGCCGGCTCGAAAACCATTGCTATCAACCTGCCCAACGATGAGCAGGTGCAATTGGCCAAAGGTACCCGGCGATTGCAGCTCAAAAACTCCATGCAGGCCAAGTTCGACAAGATCTTGGTCCCGATTTCTGAGGTTCTCATCGCGGAAGATCAGCGCGAGCACGTGACCTTCGATGCGTTTTTCGGCAACACGATGTTCCACGAAGTGGCGCACGGGCTGGGTATCAAGAACACCCTCGACGGTTCAACTACTGTGCGCGGCGCGTTGAAGGAGCATGCTTCGGCGCTAGAGGAAGGCAAAGCGGACATTCTCGGACTGTACATGGTGTCTGCGCTGATGGATGCTGGCGAGCTGGATGGCGATATTCGCGATAACATGGTGACCTTTCTGGCGGGCATCTTCCGCAGTGTTCGCTTTGGCGCCTCGAGTGCCCATGGGCGGGCCAACATGATCCGCTTCAACTACTTCCTGGAGATGGGCGCATTCTCGCGCGACGCAGAAACGGGCATGTACAGCGCTGACTATGACAAGATGATCGAAGCCATGAATGCGCTGACCGAGAAGATCCTACGATTCCAGGGTGATGGCGACTACGAAGGAGTGGCGGCATTCGTAGCGGACTACGCCCGTGTTCCGCAGCAACTCCAGGCCGATCTCGACCGCTTGGCCGAGGAGGGTATCCCAGTCGATATCGTATTTGAACAGGGACTGGCCGCAGTGGGGCGTTGATCACGCTATGCGATTCTACACCCCGTGTCTTATTGCGGTAGCGATTCTTTTCACGGCCTGCGGGCAGGTCCAGGACCTGCCCGCACCCGAGCTGCTATCTCCAATCCCGGAGACGATGACAGAGGCTCACCGGGTCGCATGGGATGTCATGGCTTCCTCATCGATACTGACGCTGATCACGCTGGATGAGGATGGGCAGCCCCAGGCCAGGATTCTGGATGCGACGGCGCCGGATTCGGCCCGCTTCGACGTTTGGATGGGCACGAATGTGAACAGCGCCAAGGTGCGTGAGATCAGGGCAAATCCGCGCGCAACCATCATGTATCGAATTCCCGATTCCCAGGGATACGTCACGCTGCGGGGACGGGCGGAGATCGTGGACGATCCAGCGCTCAAGGAGAACTACTGGCGTCCGAGTTGGGCGCCGTTCTATCCAGACCGGGAGGCCATGTTTATCCTCATCCATTTCACGCCATTCGACGGAGAAGTGGTCAGTTTCACCCATGGTCTGATGGGAGATCCGCTGACTTGGGCAGCTCCAGAATTCGGGTTCTGAGCCCTGGGAAGGAAGACGCGATTGCGCATCTGTAAAAGAGACCATTCGCACACGCGGGGAGGCCGGGATCGCTAGATTACGCCCTCGTCCAATTCTCGCATGTGGTCATGATGTTGTTCAAGAGATGCCTGGCGGTCGTTGCCGTCGCCCTGATTGCGCTTCCTGCCAAAGCCCAGTTTTTGGGCCCTGGTGATTTCGACTATCCGCAAATCGATGAGGAGCGTCGGTTGGCCTATGGTGCTGATTCACTGCAGTGGGGAGTATTGCGTATTCCGGAAGGAGAGGGTCCGCATCCAGTTGTTGTCATGATGCACGGCGGATGCTGGGTGGGACTTCATCGTCCGCGTCACGTGGAGCCTCTTATGGAAGCGATCACGGATCGAGGCTGGGCCACGTGGAGCATTTCGCATCGTCAAGCCGTTGATGAAGGAGGAGGCTGGACGGGCACATTCGATGATGTGGGCGCGGGCATTGATTTCGTTCGAGACCTCGCCGAATTCTTTGACCTTGACGCGTCCCGTGTGGTCGCCATGGGTCATTCAGCTGGTGGGCATCTGGCGTTGTGGGCTGCCGGGCGAGGAGGCTATGCGCCTGAAGACGAGCTCTACACGGCCGATCCCCTTCAACTGGCTGGAGCAATCAGCCTTGGAGGTATCGCCGATCTGAGGGCCCACGTTCAGCAGGAGGTGAACCCGTGTGGTGAGGCTGTTTTCGAGTTGATGGATGATACACCGGACCAGCTTCCGGCTCGATATGCGGAAGCCTCACCAGCAGAGCGTTTGCCCATCGGAACGCCACAGCTGTTTCTGCACGGTCGACAAGATTATGTCATTCCGTGGCAGCAAATCACAGCCTATGCGGAAGCCGCTACAGCCGAGGGGGATGATGTACGTGTGCACTTCTTTGAAGAAGCCAGCCATTTTGAGGTCATTGCGCCGGCTTCAGCAGCGTGGCAGCAGGAAATCGGTCCGGCCCTCATGGATTGGCTCAGTACACTTCCAGCCGTCAAGGGCCAGGAATAAGGATCGCCGACAGTACGATTTAAGATTTCAGGACCGTGGCCGATACCTGACGGGCGAGGTGTCTCTTTTCGACAGACACCACCTCATTCTGCAGCCCTCAGAACGACCATGAAAATTGACGAACATGCTTTGGCCGGATACATCTCCGGTGAATTGAACGACGCCCAGCGCTCGGAAGTAACGAGTGCACTCCTTCAGGATGGTAGCATGCGCCAGTGGCTGGCCATGGCCACCGAGGCCCTGGCCGCTGCCAGATCCGGTGAAGCCGATGGAATCATGTCCCGGATTGCCAATCGCATGGAATCTTCCCGTCCCGGCGTTCGCCGTCAGGACCGTCACGCCATGCCCAATTCGTTTCGCGCGCGTCGAGTAGGATAACTTTTTGCTGACCCTGTGACACCTGTCGCTTTGGCGGGTGTCACTGACCTACTGAGCGCCTGCTTGTATTTACCCGATCTGTCGGAATCCCTGGCTGGAATACCTCGGATATCCAGCACCTGACAGACCTCCTGTCGATACTTGCCACCTCCTTAGATACTTGTTCATGGAACAATCAGGCGGGAAACGCCAAAGACAGGGCTGTAGAGGCGGTTCACGTCGCCCAACCATTCCCATCTGTTTCCTATTCCCGCTCGACCCATGGCTGACGAAACAACCACGACTCCAGAAGCCCCAGAAAGTACTCAGGCTCCCGAAGTCCACGAGTTCAAGGCCGAGATGAAGCAACTGCTTCATCTGATCATCCATTCGCTCTACACGCACGAGGAAATCTTCCTGCGTGAGCTGATTTCCAACGCCTCGGACGCGCTCAACAAGATCCGCTTTCGCATGCTCACGGATCGCGACGTAGTGGATGCGGACGCCGAGCAGCGCATCGATATCTCGCTCAACAAGAACGACAATACGCTCGTTCTCAGGGACACGGGTGTGGGGATGACCAGGGACGACTTGCTGAAGCGCATCGGGACGGTGGCTTCCTCCGGGACACTGGAGTTCGTCCAGGAACTCAAGAAACAGGATGGTCCCGTCGATGCCAGCATGATCGGCCAGTTCGGAGTGGGTTTCTATTCGGCCTTCATGGTGGCCGATACCATCACGGTCGACACTCGGCACGCCGACAAGGATAGCCAGGGCCTGCGCTGGACGAGCGACGGAGGCGGATCCTACACCATCGAAGAGACCGATCGCACCGAACGCGGCACGACGATCACCCTGCATTTGAAAGAAGACAAGGGCGAATTCGCAGAAGAGTGGCGCGTCAAGAGCATTATTCGCAAGTACTCCAACTTCGTCGACTTCCCGGTGCACGTGGAAGGGGAATTGGTCAACACAGTCGATGCGCTGTGGTACAAGAGCAAATCCGATGTCACCGACGAGCAGCTGACCGAATTCTACAAGTTCGTCTCCAATGACACCGACGAGCCACTCGGGCACCTGCAGCTGAGCCTGGAAGGAGTCGTCAGCTTCAAAGCGCTGCTCTTCATTCCGAAGAAGGCGCCCCGCGGCATGTTCCACGAGGATTACAAGTACGGGGTGCACCTGCATTCGTCGAAGGTCTTCATCCAGGATGATGCAAAAAACTTGCTACCCGACTGGTGCCGCTTCGTCAAAGGGGTCGTGGACACAGAAGATCTGCCCCTGAACGTTTCGCGCGAGATTACGCAGAACAGTCCGGTGCTGGCCAAAATCCGCAAAATCCTGACGGGCAAGATTTTGGGCATGCTCGAATCATGGGCCGAGACCGAACCAGAGAAATTCGCCACGTTCTCCAAGGAGTTCGGTCCGCTCTTCAAGTCCGGCATCCAGTTCGAGTTTGAGCACCGCGATCAGATGATCGAGCTGTTCCGATTCGAATCCTCCATCAAGGAATCAGGTGAATGGACGGGTTTCGCAGCCTACGTAGATCGCAAGCCAAGCGATCAGGACAAGATCTACTATGTCCTGGCTGACGGGCGCGATGCAGCCCTGCGCAACCCGAACATGGAGTACTTCACAGCGAACGACATGGAGGTGCTCCTGATGACCGAGCCCGTCGATGCGTTCATTATGCCGGGCATTCCGAAGTACAAGGACTTCGACCTCGTCAGCATCGAATCTTCCGATCTGAAGCTGGACAAGAAGAAGAAAGGTGGTCTCAAAAAAGGCGAGACCAAGAAGCTGGTCGAACGATTCAAAGACGTTCTCGGTGATCGGGTGGAGGACGTACGCTCCTCGGATCGCCTGGTGGACTCTGCTGTGACACTCGTTACGGGTACGGCCGGCATGGATGCCCAGATGGAGCGCATGATGCGCATGATGGATGATTCATTCACCGGCAGCAAGAAGGTGCTCGAAGTCAACACGTCGCATCCGCTCATCAAGAATCTGTCTGCGCTCGGTGACAAACCTGACTCAGATGCACAGATCAGCGACGCCATCGAGCAGCTCTACGAGGGAGCGCTCCTCTTGGAAGGCTCGCTCGAAAACCCCGCCGACTTCGTGCGCCGCATGACGGCTTTCATGGAGCAGTCCACGACGATCGCCTCCGAGGAGGGGGGCGACTAGCAAACCCTTCCCGAAGCCTTCACGCAAAGCATAACACTGGCTTAACGGCGGATAACACTGCCGTAACACGATCACGCTACCCTTGGGACACTTGAGCTGACCGGGCATACGCTACTGGAGCTTTCATCCAGGACCATGCCCGGCGACCCCACTGTCATCCCGTTTCCCCAAGAGTATTTCCGTGAAATCTGGTCATTCATGGCGAGGCCTTCTGCTGGTCTCGTTGATCCTTACAGCATTTCAGTCGCCCGCCCTCGCCCAAACTGGTTCATTTGCCGGTACCGTAATCGACGGTGATTTTGGTGACCCGCTCATCGGAGCGAACGTCCTTTTGAAAGGCACCCTCATCGGTACCTCTACCGATCTTGAAGGCCGATTCCGGATAGATAATATTCCGGTTGGAGTGCAAACCTTCGAAGTGTCCTATATCGGTTTCCAGACCCTGACTATTGAGGGTGTCGACATCCTCGATGGTGAAGCCACCCGACTCGACATTACGCTTTCGAGTCAAGCGTTCGAGCTGGACGGAGAAGTCGTGGTTGAAGCACGGGCCATACGCAACAATGAATCGATTCTGCTCAAGGATCGACAGAGAGCAGACGGCATGTCGGATGCTATTTCGGCCGAGGCCATCAGTCGCTCGGGTTCAGGCGATGCAGCGGCTGCCATGTCCAAGGTAACAGGTGCCTCTGTGATGGGCGGGAAGTACGTCTACATCCGTGGCCTGGGCGATCGCTACACGAATACGACACTGAATGGATCGACATTGCCATCGGCTGATCCCGATCGGAAGTCATTCCAGCTGGATCTCTTCCCAACGGCTCTGCTTGACAACATTGTCACGCTGAAGACCTTTACGCCCGACAAGCCGGGCGACTTCTCGGGCGGTCTTGTGGATGTAGCCACCAAGGCCTTTCCGGACGACTTCACTTTTTCGTTGTCCGCTTCTCTGACCTACGACGATCTGGCGACCGGAAGCTCCGACTTCCTGACCTACGCCCGATCTTCGACCGATTGGGTCGGATGGGATGATGGACAGCGCTCCCTGCCCGACATCTTCGAGGAAAAGGACCCCGAAGCGGATCTGCCAACCGAGCAGGACCTTCGCGATCTCCGATCCGGTATTTCAAACGAAATCCGTGCTGCCCGTGCTGACTCGCTGAACGCCTTTTCGCGTGCCTTCAACGGACAGATGGTTCCGGTGCAAGATGCTGCACCCATCAACTACAGTTTGTCGACTGCCATCGGCGGTCAGTCAACGCTGATGGGTATGCCAGTGGGCTACACGGGTAGTCTGACCTATGGACGAACCTATTCCTTATATGAGGACGGAGTGTTCAGCCAATGGAACCTGACAGGTGGCTCGGTCAACGATGTCGATAACCTCGTTTCGAACACCTACTTCGGCGCCAATCCTGATCTGGAATTGATTTCCAGGGCGGATCCACTGGAAGCTGCATCTTTTGTCAACATGCGGGGCAGTGAAGAGGCCAATTGGGGAACGAGTGGCTCTTTTTCAATCAAGCCGTCCAACAAGCATGAAATGACCCTGACCGCCCTGCGAACCCAGAGTGGGCGTAGTGAGGCGACCATGCTTGGCGGATTCAGGGATCAGAATGCCACCTCCACCTTTTTTACGCGCTCTCTTGACTACGAGGAGCGTTCGTTGACATCCCTTCAGCTCCGTGGTAAAAGTCTGCTTGGCCCGGTTACCGCTGAATGGGCGGTTTCCGGGGGCCAGAACACCCAGGAAGAACCAGATCTGCGTTTCTTTTCCTCTGTTCAGAATATCTATGAGCGCGCCGCCGCCGTCGACACGACGTACAGCCTCGGTGGTGGCAACGCACCGCCACCACAGCGCTTTTTCAGGAACCTGTCCGAAGACACGCGCTCGTCCAAGATTGATCTGACTCTTCCCATCGATCTTGGAGCCAGCCGACGCCTTGAACTCAAAGTCGGAGGGGCTTTCGAAGCGACCGGCCGCACGTTCCGCCAGCGCCGCTTCGAATACCGCGAGGGTCGCGAGATTGATTTCCGGGATTTCAATGGGGATATCAATGCTTACCTCGCTCCAGAAAACTTCGGTGTCCTGGACACGCTGAATGTGCGCGACATCACGGCCTTCAACGCAGGCCTGTACGTACTGGAGAACTCGCCAAAGCGCGGTAATTACGATGCCAACCGCGATGTGCAAGCCGGCTACGCGATGGCAAAGATTCCCGTCACCCGCTCCTTCAAGGCCATCGTCGGCGCGCGCGTGGAAACGACAACCATGCTTACCGAGAGCTTCGACGATAAGCTTCCCGATGAATTGCGCTTTGCGGAGCTTGATCAGACTGACGTCCTGCCTTCGATCAACCTGACATATCAGCTGACCGGTAGCATGAACCTGCGTGCTGCAGCGACGCGTACGCTGGCGCGCCCAACATTTCGTGAGCTGGCTCCCTTCCAGAGCTTTGATTTCGTAGGCGGGGATGTGCAGGAAGGCAACCCACTGCTTAATCGCACCCTCATCACCAACTATGACCTGCGTTGGGAATGGTTCGTACGTCCGGGTGAGATCTTTGCCGTTTCCGGTTTCTACAAAGACTTTGAAGATCCCATCGAACGCGTACTGCGCAACGTTGGTGAGGGTCGTTTCGTCGGCTTCCAGAATGTGGAGTCTGCAACCGTATATGGTGCCGAATTCGAGGTACGCAAGCGCCTCGATGCATTGACGACCAATCCGATCCTCGGCCGCATTTTCCTCGGAGGCAACCTTTCTCTGGTTCGATCCGAAGTGGACATTCCAAAGGAAGAGATGATCATCATCCTGGCCTCCGATCCCGAAGCGAACAACTCGCGTCAGCTCATCGGACAGTCTCCGTATCTCGTGAATCTCAATGCGGTCTACGAGAACGTCGAGACAGGTACGGCCATCGGCCTCTATTACACAGTATTCGGAGATCGGCTGCTCGCAGTCACCGAAGGCGCAACGCCAGACGTTTTTGAACAAGCGCGTGCTGATCTCGACCTGACCGTTTCCCGCAAAGTCTCGCGAGACTTCCGCATGAAGTTTTCAGCAAAGAACCTGCTGGGCACGGATATGCGGCAGATCCAGTCTTTCAAGGGTACGGACTATGAGTACCTCTCGTACTCACGCTCCCGCACTTTTTCGCTTGGGCTTACCTACGAAATCAACTAGGTCGTCCCTTCGAGATTACCTGACATAGAGGTTCGGATCGTCCGGACTTCATTCCTCACAGAAGGCAGCCAAATGGCTGCCTTCTGTGGTTTCTGGCCTTCATTAAGAAATCGTTAGCTCATTGTTAGCTGACTGTTACCCACCCCTAACACACCACTCCTGATACAATGCAAAGAGCGCTACTTACCCTGTTCGCCTTGCTGATCATGGTCGGTTTCTCTGCTGGCACGGCGCTGGCACAGTCCGATGATGTTGAAGCTCGTCCGACAGTTGCCGTGACTGATGCCAGCATCAACGCTGGTGAGACGGTTCACTGGACCAACGACAATGTTTACGTCCTCGACGGTCTCGTAATCGTTGAAGACGGTGCCGAACTGCACATCGAAGCCGGCACGGTTGTCAAAGCCAATGATGGCCAGAGCGTCAACGCGTCGGCCCTCATGGTTGCACGCGGCGGTAAGATCTATGCAATGGGCGAGCCCAATGCACCGATCATCTTCACCTCGATCCAGGACAACATCTCCTCGGCTGACCTGCTGACCTATGAAGACCGCGGTCTCTGGGGTGGAATCATCCTCCTCGGCCACGCTGTCACGAACAACGCAGGTGATGCGGCTGGCGACTGGAAAGAAATCGAAGGTGTCAATGAGATCCTCTCCGACGGCGACACGCGCGCCGAATACGGTGGAACGGACGACATGGACTCCTCGGGTATCATGCGCTTCGTATCGATCCGTCACACCGGTATCAACATCGGTGAGTCTGATGGCAACGAGATCCAGGGTCTCACCCTCGGTGGCGTTGGTGCTGGTACGACGCTCGAATACATCGAGTCCTACTCCTCGGGCGATGACGGTGTCGAATTCTTCGGCGGTAACGTCAACCTGAAGTACTTCGTCTCGGCTTTCAACTCCGATGACGCAGTGGACTGGGATCAGGGCTACCGCGGTAAAGGTCAGTTCTGGTTCGTCGTCCAGGGTACGGATGCAGCCGGTGCTGCCGCTGAGCAGGATGGTGCCGGTGGCGATGAGAACACTGAGCCGTTCGCTCATCCGATGGTCTACAACGCTACCTATGTAGGTGGCGGTGCGTCGAACACGCCGGACGGCGACCGTGGTGAGATGCTCATGTTCCGTGACAACACGGGTGGTGAGTACCACAACTCGATCTTCACCGACTACAACTCCACCTCCGGTGGTTTTGCCCTGACGATCGAAGACATCGACAACACCGGTTCCAAGCCGCTCGATTCGCGTCAGCGTTTTGAAAACGGCGACCTCGAGCTGACCCACAACTTGTGGTACGGCTTCGGCGCTGGTAATACGCCTTCAGAGTTCGTCAACACGGGCCTCGAGAATCAGCAGGCCATCATCGACTACCTGCTCGCAAATGGTAACGTCGTTGAAGATCCAATGCTGGGTGGAATCGACCGTGCAGCTACACCGACCGGTTCCATGGATCCGCTGCCGGCTGCTGCTTCCGCAGCGTTCTCGATGGATCGCGCTGCCTATCCGGCTGACGCCTTCTACACGCCGGTTGACTTCGTGGGCGCTTTCGGTCGTGGCAACTGGGCCCTCGGCTGGACGGCACTCGATGCCAATGGCTACTTCGCCACGCCGGATGCCAACGTCGAAAATCGTCCTGTAGTCGCCGTCAATGATGCCAGCATCAATGCTGGTGAAACGGTTCACTGGACGGCCGACAACGTTTATAACCTCGATGGTCTCGTGATCGTCGAAGACGGTGCCGAACTGCACATCGAAGCCGGTACGGTCATCAAGGCCAACGACGGGCAGAGCGTCAACGCTTCGGCCCTCATGGTGGCTCGCGGTGGCAAGATCTACGCTGAAGGAACGGCTTCTGCGCCGATCATCTTCACTTCGATCCAGGACAACATTTCCTCGGCTGACCTGCTGACCTACGAAGACCGCGGTCTCTGGGGTGGTATCATCCTCCTTGGTAGCGCTGTCACGAACAACGCAGGTGATGCGGCTGGCGACTGGAAAGAAATCGAAGGTGTCAATGAGATCCTCCCCGACGGTGACACGCGCGCCGAGTACGGTGGAACGGACGACAACGACTCCTCGGGTATCATGCGCTATGTCTCCATCCGTCACACGGGTATCAACATCGGTGAGTCGGACGGTAACGAGATCCAGGGTCTGACCCTCGGTGGCGTAGGCGCCGGTACGACGCTCGAGTACATCGAGTCCTACTCCTCGGGCGATGACGGCGTCGAGTTCTTCGGCGGAAACGTCAACCTGAAGTACTTCGTATCTGCCTTCAACTCGGATGACGCAGTGGACTGGGATCAGGGCTACCGCGGTAAAGGTCAGTTCTGGTTCGTCATCCAGGGCACGGACGCAGCCGGTGCGGCAGCCGAGCAGGATGGTGCCGGTGGCGATGAGAACACCGAGCCGTTCGCGCATCCGATGGTCTACAATGCGACCTACATCGGTGGTGGCGCCACGAACACGCCGGACGGCGACCGTGGCGAGATGCTCATGTTCCGTGACAACACGGGTGGTGAGTACCACAACTCGATCTTCACCGACTACAACTCCACTTCCGGTGGACACGCCCTGACGATCGAGGACATCGACAACACCGGTTCCAAGCCGCTCGATTCGCGTCAGCGTTTTGAAGCTGGTGACCTCGAGCTGACGCACAACCTGTGGTACGGCTTCGGCGCTGGCAACAGCCCGAGCGAGTTCGTCAACCCGGGTCTCGAAAACCAGCAGGCTATCATCGACTACCTCCTGGCCAACGGTAACCTGGCACAGGATCCGATGATCGCTGGTATCGATCGCGCTGCATCGCCTTCGGGTGGTCTCGATCCGCGTCCGACCGGAAACAGCCCGGCCTTCACCATGGCCCGCGCTGCCACGCCGAACGACGGATTCTTCTCGTCGGTCGACTACGTTGGTGCTTTCGGTCGCGACAACTGGGCCGCTGGCTGGACGGCACTCTCTGCCGCTGGCTATTTCGGCAACATCGCTACCGGCCAGACGGTCGACGTGGAAGATGGATTCTCCGAGCTGCCGCTGCAGGTAGAACTGGCTCAGAACTTCCCGAACCCGTTCAACCCGACGACCACGATCGCCTTCCGTCTGCAGACCACGACGGATGTCCGACTGTCGGTCCACGACGTGCTGGGTCGTGAGATTGCCGTCCTCGTCGACGGTGTACAGCCGGCCGGTACGTTCCAGGCCCAGTTCGACGCCAGCAACCTGGCTTCGGGCATGTACATCTACCGCCTGCAGACCGCAGCTGGTACGGTATCCAAAACAATGACGCTGCTCAAGTAACCGGGAAAGAACGGTCCCCAGGGATGACGGGACACGTTCTGACTCCTGCTGCGTCATGTTGCAGATGGGGCGGCCACGGGTAGTTGGCCGCCCCATTTTTTTGTCTGATTAATACCTGAGGCATGTTTGAAGAAAGCTCCTCATGGACGGTCTGTGTATGCACCGTATGGTCGGAAGGTATTCCGTATACTGTGCCGCCCTCCACGACGCTTCGTCACCCGTTGGGCTATCCATATCGGGTCACCACACGGTGACCTCGCTTCAATCTGGTGACTGCGAATCCAGCGCCCATGGCCCGGAGAGACAACTCCCACCCGTATCTGGTCCTGTTTGCCTTATGGCTGATGGTGTTCTCCGCCAGCAGTCAGGTCATCATCGTATCCCCGATCCTGCCACGTATCGGAGAGGCTCTCAATATTGCCGAAGCGTATCAGGGATGGCTGATCACTTCGTACGCTGTCTTTTTAAGTCTTTTTGCGCTGATCATTGGCCCCATTTCTGACAAGTTCGGACGTCGATTGGTCATTCTTTTGGGGTGCGGTTCGATGGCTGTGGCGCTGTGGCTCCACGGGATCGTGGAGAACTTCACGCAGCTTTTGATCATGCGTGCCGCTGCAGGCGCTGCAGGAGGAATGCTTAGCGGTGCAGCGGTCTCTTATGTGGGTGACTACTTCCCCTACAACAAGCGCGGTTGGGCCAATGGATGGGTGATGAGTGGTATTGCGGTAGGGCAGATCATCGGAATACCCATCGGGACCCTGCTGGCAGACTGGTTTGGTTTCAGGGGGGCTTTCCTGATGTTTGCCGGAACGATGACACTGACCACAGTACTCATCTGGTTCTACGTTCCGCAGCCCGATGTTGCGCGCAACCAAAATCGCCTCACGCTTTCCTCGGCCATTGCGGGCTACCGGGAATTGCTTGGCCGCAAAGTGGTCGTTGCAGCAAGTGCGACCTACTTTCTGATGTTTTTCAGCATTGGGCTGTACGTGATCTATCTGCCTACGTGGCTCGAACAACATCTGGGTGTAGAGGGAACGGCCATTGCCTCCCTTTTTTTTGTTGGAGGTATCGCCAATGTGATCGCAGGACCTTCTGCCGGAAAGCTGTCCGATCGAACAGGGCGAAAGCCGCTCATTATCGTTTCGTGCCTTGGATTGGCCCTGGTGATGGTGGTCACCACCTACCTGACCACCTCCATGGTCATGGCCTACATCCTGTTTGGTTTCGCCATGATCATGTTTGCTCTGCGCATATCGCCCTTGCAGTCGCTGATGACGGCGATCGTGGAAGGGCAGCGCCGAGGTGCCCTGTTGGCCCTTGCTGTAGCTATTGGGCAGGTCGGTATCGGTCTTGGTGGAGCTGCCGCTGGGGTGGCCTACGTCAAGTATGGGTATGTCTCGAACACCATTACGGGCGCCGTGGCCATTGTTGGCATGGCATTGCTCGTACACTTCTCGCTACCCGAGCCAAAGGAGGATCACCAGAAAGGAAAGAACGCGGAGTCATCCGTGGAGCCCGCCCCGGAAATGTAGCATGGGGGTCATGCCAAGGACGTGACCTGAGTGGAATTTCCCTAGCCCTGAAAAGCACGACG
>CALIKL010000086.1 GCA_938018055.1 uncultured bacterium | reverse complement strand
CGTCGACCGCATCGATGACCTGTTGAGAAATGCCCCTGAAGAAGTCGAGACGCCTCATACCGGTCGACGGGATCGGCGGCGACGTGTGGCTGAGGCCGAAGCCAACCCGGTACACGAACTGGAAGAAGTGCGAGCACAGTTGGTGACCGACAATTCGGACAGCTACCCACCTCCGATGCTTCAGAGCCAGATCTCCTACCTCCGGAGTATGGTGATGGCTGCTGATCAGCACCCGGGGAATCAGGCCTACGATCGACTCGATGTGCTCCGTTCCGAGTATGAAACCCTGCTGCGTCGAGTCAACATGGCCGAAGAAACGCTCAGGGAAGTGGGCACCCACCAGGAATAATGATCACCATGCGCTGGACCTCCCCATTTCGTTCCCTTTCCGTTGCGCTGATCGTCGCGTTGATTACGCTACCGGTTCATGCACGACAGCAATCCTTTGCTTCCGGACAGGAGCGGCCAGAGCTGGCCTCAGCTGTGCTATCTGAGGCTCCGGTACTGGATGGTGTGATCGAAGACGATCCCGCCTGGGATGGTGTGCCTTCCGCTGGCGGCTTTACTCAGACTACTCCTTTCGATGGTCAGCCGGCCAGCTTCGACACGGTTGTCCGTGTGGGCGTCCACGGGAATATTCTATATGTCGGTGTCGTGTTGCTCGACCCCGATCCCGGATCCCTGATCGTATCCGACCGCCGACGCGACGCGTCTTTGGGTGATTCGGATAGCTTCCGATTCATCCTCGATACCTTTCGTGACGAGCAAAACGGATTTGTCTTCGGGACGAACGTCGCTGGAGCAGAATATGACGCTCAATTGATCGGCTCCTCAGGAGGCGGTGGGTTCGGCGGACGCATGAGCGGTGGCTCCGGCGGCGGCCTCAATGTGAACTGGGACGCCTCTTGGGACGTGGTTACGCGAGTCACGCCCAACGGCTGGACGGCCGAGTTTGCCATCCCGTTCAATACACTGCGTTTCCCTCGGCAGGCCAGGCAGACCTGGGGCATTAATTTCGAGCGGACCATCCGTCGAAACAATGAAACGGCCTTCTGGGCCCCGCTCGAGCGGCAATTCACGCTAACCCGCGTAACGCATGCCGGAACGCTGTCAGGACTCGACGTCCCGGATCCCCGAAATCTCAAACTGCTTCCCTACGCTCTTTCCTCGGCTCGGCGAGAATTCTCTGTTGCTGATCCCGAGACGGATGTCGCCACCGACTTCGGCGCCGACCTCAAGTATTCAATCACTCCCAGCCTCACGCTCGACGCCACGTTCAACACGGACTTTGCGCAGGTGGAGGTGGATGAGCAGCAAATCAACCTGGATCGCTTTTCCCTCTTCTTTCCCGAGAAGCGTCCGTTTTTTCTTGAAAACGCCGGTTTGTTCTCTGTGGGTGAAAGCGGGGAGACGGAAGTGTTCTTCAGTCGTCGCATCGGGATCGGCGAAGACGGCTCTACTGTTCCGATTCTGGGAGGCGTGCGTGTGACCGGCAGCGTTGGCGAGTGGAAAGTAGGCCTGTTGGAGATGCAGACGGAGTCTGTGGGCAATACGCTCGCGGCATCCAACTTCGGCGTGGCCCGTGTTCTGAGGGAGCTGAAGAACCGCTCGGCTGTGGGCGTTCTGTTCACCAATCGTCTGGAGACTGGCGACCTGGCTGGAGACGATAGTTGGAATCGGGTTTTCGCCGTTGACGGGAGATGGGGCATCGGGGACTACGGGACCATTTCCGGGTTTGTAGCGCGATCTGAAACGCCAGGGATGGACGGTAACGCGACAGCTGGCCACATCAATGCCTCTTATTCCAACGAACGTGGCATCCTGTCGCTGGGGTATACAGAGGTTGCTGAGGACTTCAATCCGGCCATTGGATTCCTGCGCCGAACCGACTATCGCAAGCTTTCGACAACGGTTTTTTCAAGATGGCGCCCCCAGGATTTTATCGGTATCCAGGAGCTGCGACCACACGTCACGTACCGTGGATACTGGAAGCGGGATGGTTTCCAGCAGACCGGTTATCTGCACGTGGATAATCATTGGGAGTGGCGATCCGGCTGGGAGATTCACACAGGTCGCAACTGGACGTACGAAGGCGTAATCAATGGTTTCCAGATCGCCGACGGTATTTCCGTTCCGGCGGGTGAGTATCCACATGCGGAATGGCAGATTGTTGGCATGATGCCTGAGCGCAGTCCGGTCCGGGCCGAAGTACGACTGAATCGGGGTGGCTTTTTTGGCGGATCTCGTTGGGCATGGGTACCAGAAGTGAGCGCTCGGTATGGAGAAAAAGTCACCGCCGAAATCGCCCTTGGCCATAACCGGGTTGACCTCCCGGATGGTCAGTTCATCACCAATCTTTTTCGGGCACGGGCCTCCTACTCGTTTACACCGCGCATCTATTTACAGGCCTTGGGCCAGTACAATGACCAGTCCGAGCAGTGGTCCATGAACGTGCGCTTCGGCTGGTTACAGCAGGCCAACACGGGACTATTCGTGGTATACAATTCCATCAATCGATTGGACAGCCTGACCATGAACGATGAATTCCCCGGTGAGCCGGTTATCAAAGGGCTGACCATTAAATACGCTTACCTGTTCGACGTGTACCGTTAGTCGGTGCCGCATAAAGCCGCACGCACCCGCAGCAGGCGCCTCAGTCGAAGTCCGCGCAGGACATGTAGTAACCGCAGCGCCGACAGACGTATTTACACCTTATCGACTCAAGGCGATTGGAGCAGCGCGGACACCAGTCCCAATAATGGGTACTAGCCATTACGTCCTCACGTGATGAGTGCTGTGCTTCAAGAGGAGGCGTTTCGTCGGAAGCAGCAGGTGTGTCGAGTGGTTGGGGTCTATCGTACATGGCTCCGAAAATTCGTAGAATTTAGGCACATCGTCAAGACAATCATTGTCATGTCCCAACTACGTCTTTTTCCGCTTTCCCGAATAGTCGCATTGTGCATCCTCCTGGCAGGAGCTGGACCCTCTTTGGCCCAGACAGGTCAGTTTCTGGATCATGAACTGACATGGGCCAGTCCCGATACACTGGTTTATCCGTTTGATGGGACACCCAATTTCGTAGTTCGTGTGGTCAATCAGGGTACTGAAAGGTCTCCAGATCGATTCTCGTTCCAGTTTTCGTCTCCTGACTATCCGAATTCAGGCGGTGGATTTGCCACGTTTCCCAACGGGGGATACATCCAACTCGCACCGGCAGAAACGACGTGGGTTCAGGCTTGGTCAGCAGGCATTTACGAAAATCCGGCCCCAGAGAGCTTTTTCGAGCGGGATATCACATTCCGTTTTTTGCTCGATATGGGATCTGGAGGGCAGCAGACCTCGTGACCGTTTCGGTCCATGATATTCTCGGTCGAAGGGTACTACGCGACACTCGGTATCTAAGCCTTGCCGGCTCTCAGACCTGGATCATGGAGGCAGGCTCACTGGCATCAGGCCTGTATCTGATGCGTATTTCGCAGGGTCGTGAGGTCATCCATCACAAAGTGGTCAAGACGAATTGATGATGCGACCGTGATATTCATTATCGTATTGGATATTCATTCCCAAATCTTAGGACCCCATGTCTGAACAGAATTTCAAGAATCACGTCAAAATGGTACCGCTTTTCCATGGTGTTACCTTCGGCATCCTCTTCCTTACGTTTATTGGTGCACTCTACCATTTGTTTGGAGCATGGGGAACAGAGACTCAATATGTTGCCTCACTGATTGCGGCGACCAATCTGGGTGTGCTATTCCTATTCTATTTCGCGCGTGCTTTCCCTTTGCGTGCGCAGGACCGCGTGATCAAGCTGGAGGAGAGCTTGCGGGCACATCGCTTGACGGGCCAGGACCTTGATGCTCGGCTGACCATGCCCCAGATCATTGCTCTGCGATTCGCCTCCGATGAGGAATGGCCGGCGCTTGCTAAACGTGCTGCCGATGAAGGCATGGAGCGATACGCAATCAAAGAGGCCATCAAGAACTGGCGGGCGGATACCTATCGGGTCTGATTCCACGTTAGAACTACGTACACCGTGATGTCCGATCTGATTTACTCACCATGGTCAGTCCGTCCAAATGACAGCGAATACAACCGTTTTTATGCGGGGTATGTAGACTGTGTCCCTGACGGAGACTTGATTCCCTTCATGGCCGCGCAATTACACCGCATTCAGGACGTGTTGGGCGGATTGGATGTCTCACAAGGCGACCACAGCTATGAGTCCGGCAAATGGACGGTCCGGGAGCTGATGGGGCATGTGTTGGATACAGAATGGGTTTTCGGATCACGCCTGCTTCGGATTGCCCGTGGCGATAAAGCCGCCCTTCCCGGCATGGATCAGAACGATTTCATGGCCAACTCTTTTGTCGCAGATCGATCCATGACCAGCCTGATTGCTGAATTCAGCGGGCTCCGCGCAGCCACGATGACTCTCATGGACAGTCTGCGTGCGGAGGTACTGGACTGGAAGGGTAACGCCAGCGGGTTTGACATTACTGTTCGTGCGCAGGGATGGGTGCTGGCCGGCCACTGCGAACACCATATGACCATCCTGAAAGACCGATATGGAATTTCTGACTCTTGATCATTCACTCATCGCATCGCGGCGACCATTCTGGCTGGTGCTTGCGATCATGGCTTTTGTTCTGATTTCCTGTGCCGGTCCGTCCGATGACCCTCCAATGGATTCGACGACCGAAGAGTGGGTCTCCTTGTTCAATGGTGAATCCCTGGACGGTTGGACCCCGAAGATCAGGGGCGAAATGTTTGCGGAGGACGCCCGAAACACGTTTCGGGTGGAGGATGGTGCCATCACGGTTTCCTACGACTCCTATGACTCATTCGGAGAGGAATTCGGGCATTTATTCCACAACGTACCCTACGACTATTACCGCCTTCGCTACCGGTATCGTTTTTTGGGAGATCAGGTGCATGATGGCCCCGGATGGGCCTGGCGCAACTCCGGCATCATGATTCATTCGCCGGCAGGTGCCACCATGGGTATCGATCAGGACTTCCCGATATCGATCGAAGTTCAGCTTCTGGGCGGCAATGGGGCAGATGAGCGGACCACCGCCAATTTGTGCACGCCAGGTACGAATGTGGTCATTAATGGAGAGTTGGAAACCAGACACTGCATATCCTCTTCCTCCGCGACCTACCACGGAGACGACTGGGTGAGTGGAGAAATCCTGGCGCTGGGTGACTCCTTGATTGTCCATCGGATCGAGGGACAAGAAGTACTGGCGTATACCCATCCCCAGATGGGCGGAGGAAGCGTGAGTGGCCACGATGATTCCTTGAAGGTGGACGGACAGCTCCTGAACGGAGGCTATCTGTCGTTGCAGAGCGAAAGCCATCCTGTACAATTCAAGGATCTCGAAATCCTGAACCTGAAAGGTTGCATGGATGCAGATAATCCGGCCTTCAAGTCTTATTTCATTGCCAACGATCCGTCCTCTTGCGGACAATAAGACCAGAGCGCGTTACGTTTCCCCTCTGTGAAGGCCTATTTCACGGAACCCGTCATACCAAGCGGTCATTTTCACATCCTGTAAGCACGATGGGCTGTGTAACTATTTCATGTTCCGTTCGTGTGATACGCGTGGGATAACCTCCCCAAGGGTTCACTCCCGAACCTCATCATTGTATTTCACTTCAAGCCAAGCCATGAAGAAGACTATTTGGACCTTCCTGTCCGCCATGCTGATGTTTGCCATGGGCACGACCGCCCAAGCACAGCAGTTTGGTGGGGCAGTAGCCCAGTCAGGCGATGACGTCATCGTCGGCATGTCCGGGCAAAATGCCACGAATTCCTCTGTATACGTATATCGCCCGAATGAGGACGGTGAGTATGTACAGGTCGCGCTGCTCGCGCGCTCTGACAATGACGGAAACGACGATCGCTTTGGCCGCGCATTGGCCGCCGACGACAACACCCTGTTTGTTGGAGGAACGCTTGCCGATAACTCGACCGGTGGTGTCTGGGTTTTCGAACGCGATGCCGACGGCAACTGGATGGAAACTGCCAAGCTGCTGCCGGATACGGTTGGAGAAGGCGACTCGTATGGTCGTTCCATTGCGTTTTCAGGTGATTTTGTAGCCATCGGTGCCGCCGGCGCCAATGACCAGAAAGGAGCCGTATTCGTCTACCATCGCATGGATGGCGAGTGGAGCCTGCACACGACGCTGGAAAGTCCTTACGAAGGCGAAGGCGGATTTTTCGGCCTTAACGTGGCCATGGATGGCAATAATTTGCTGGTTGGTGCCCCCTTCACGGGTCAGTCCGAGGAGTCGGCACCTTCCGGTGACGTCTACACGTATTCCTACGACGCGGAAGCAAACACGTGGTCCGGTGGATCGGCTCTGGCCAAATTCCCTGGACTGCTGGATGAAGCCAATCTCGGGCTGAGCATTTCCATGCAGGGTCCGATGGCGGTTGTTTCTGCCACCGGTCTCGGCGGCATGCTCGGTGGTGCGGTCGTTTACATGAACGGCGGCGGCAACTGGAATTTTGCAGGTCTTCTCCTGCCCTACGCCCCGCAGTCCCCGAACTCCGGAAGTCCGATTGCTTTCGTTGGCAACGAGATCTGGATGGCTTCCCAGGGTGGTGTCTACCAGTACCTGGGTGTTGACCAGAACGTAACAGGCGCTCAGCAACTACTCGGCGGAGAAGTATCTGGTGCTTCAGCATTTTCCGTTTCCGGTGATGTTGCTGTTGTAGGTCAAGGTGGCAGTGACTCTGCAGCTATCCTGAAGCGCGGTGACGACGGTTGGGAACTGTTCCAGGTCGTTGAAACCGCGTACGTCGATCTTTACCCGAGCATCTCTGGAGGTCAGGTTGATTGCCAGGATGGCGACGTTCAGGGATTTGCTTGCTCGGAAGTGGACCTGCTTTCCTTCGTCGCCCTGGGTGACCTTGGTGGCGGCAAAGGAATCCGTATGAACGATGTCTGGGGTTGGACCGACTCCGAGTCGGGTCGTGAATTCGCCCTAGCCGGTCGCTCCAACGGCATGTCATTCGTAGAAGTGACCGACCCAGAGAATCCGGTCTACCTCGGTGATCTTCCGATGACGGAAGGCGCAAACGCCGCTGCTTGGCGAGATATGAAGGTTTTCCAGAATTATGTCTACATCGTTGCTGACGGTTCTGGGCAGCATGGAATGCAGGTCTTCGATCTGAACCGCCTCCTCGACATCGATGAGCCGCAGACGTTCGAAGTAGATGCCTTCTACGGCGAGATTGGTTCGGCCCACAACATCGTCATCAACGAAGACACCGGCTTTGCCTACGCAGTAGGTGTGAACAGCGGTGGCGAAACGTGTGGCGGCGGTTTGCACATGATCGATATCAACGACCCGCTGAACCCTACGTTCGTTGGCTGCTTCGGCCACGAAGGAACGGGTCGTGCCGGAACGGGCTACTCCCACGATGCTCAGTGTGTGATCTATGAAGGTCCTGACACAGAGCACGCGGGCAAAGAGATCTGCTTTGGCGGTAATGAAACGGCTGTTTCAATCGCTGACGTCTCGGACAAAGACAACCCGATCGCGCTGTCGACTGCAGAGTACCCGAACGCCGGCTATACGCACCAGGGATGGCTCACGGATGACCACGAGTTCTTCTACGTCAATGATGAGCTTGACGAGGTTTCCGGCGAGCAGAGCCGTACGCGTACCATGATCTTCGACGTTCGCGACTTGGATGATCCAATCCTCGTGCAGGAGATGATGGGTACGACGGCTGCTTCGGATCACAACCTGTACGTGCAAGGCAACTACATGTACCAGTCGAACTACAGTGCCGGTTTGCGCATTCTCGATGTCTCCGATCCAGAGAATCCGGTTGAAGTAGCCTACTTCGACGTGAATCCGGTAGGCGACAATGAAGCCGGTTTCAACGGTACCTGGAGCAACTACCCGTACTTTGAAAGCGGCACCATCCTGGTGACGGGCATTGAGTCGGGTCTGTTCATGCTCAAGAAGCAGCAGGTTGACCTCTAGGATCTACGGGTCAAGAGCAGAGCGCATTTCTGCAACCTGAGATCTTCCGACCGTATACAGGGCGGGGCGACACAGTCGCCCCGCCCTGTTACATTGAGGGGTTCGCGTTCAGAAGAGCTCTGGACGTATCGCCCCGACCAACCCTCTGATCATGTCCCTTTCCTGGCTTCTCGTCCTGGGCTCCATGCTCATCGCCTTCGGTCTGCCATTCCTGTTTTACGGAATGGTCAAGATCATGCAGAATGTGACTCAAACACGGTCTGATCTGAAGGACAGTGCCTCAACCATGCAGCGTTCTCTCGAGGCCCAGTCCGGCAGTGTGCAAGAGGTCTTGACAAGTCAGGAGAAACTCATCGAACGTATCCAGCATCTGGAGGCCATTGTCACGAGCGAAGCGTGGGACACCATGGCTGCAGAGAAGCAAGGGCGGATTGCCGACCATGTTTTGCAGCTTGAGGACCAGGAAGTCTCAGATGCGGACCGTGCGGCGCGCCTGGCTCGTCGAGTGGAGAAGGGCCAGGTATGATTCCACAAGCCAATAATCGATCAGGAGAAACCAGGGCACACAGTCTGACAGCCCTTACCGAGCATGTGGCAAAAGCAAACGGCGTGCGGCGCGAGGACATGCGCCCCGGAGATATGGTTGTTCTCTATACCTCCAACTCCGTTTATCGGGCGCGCCAACTGCCTGATGGTCGATTTGCCGTGACTGGCGGATGGTTTGACAAGCACTACTCGGCGGAATTCGTCACATCCATAACGGGCTGCACGTGGGGCGGGAAGTGCATCAACCGTCAATTCGTAGGCAGCTGTGGTATGCGAGTCGAGTTCGGAAACCGTGTAATCACATTGGTTCTCCAACGGGTTGTTCGCATCCCCGGATCGATGCTTAACTGAAAGGCTTTATCAGCTCCATCAGGATCCCCTGAAGTCCAGCTATTTCAGGTAAGACAGTTCTTCCGGGGTGAACGGAGTCATTTTCAGGCCGAACAGGTCAGCGGCGGGTTGACCATTGCACGTATTTCCCTCGACGAGCATCTCCAATTGATCTGAACTGATGGGAAGCAGTATTCCTCCCAGAATGGATACGACGGGACGCATCAACCATAAGGGCTGAGGAATCATGAGCTTGGGTGAGACGCCGGCTCCAGACGCTATCCGTTCAAGAATGGTCTTGAATGGAATCGCTTCTGGTCCTGAAAGACACATCATGTGACCATGCGCTGCTGGTGTGCCCAACGCAGCAACAAATGCGCGAGCTACATCTTCCACATGGATGGGCTGCATGGCAAACGACCCGTCTCCAAAAATCGGCCAGACTGGTAACGGCTTGATCAGATCGTTTACGAGCTGGGAGGCAAATTCCGGAACACCCGGGCCCGGCTTGCCAAAGATGAGCGAGGGACGAAAGATGGTCCAGTGGTCAAAACCTGCCTCTTTAACGACCTGTTCGGCCTTCCATTTGCTCGTCTGGTAGGCCGATACGCCGTCCTTTCGGGCTCCATTTGCACTCATTTGAATCCAGCTACTCACCCCTGCCTCCCGCGCAGCATGGACTACGTTCATGGTCGCTTGGTGGTGCAAGGCCTCAAACGTGATGCCATGACTGGGCTTTTCCTGAATAATGCCGACCAGATGAATCACAGCATCCGTACCACTGAGGGTTTCTTTCAAAGAGTCTGGCTTCAGCACATCCCCTTGAACCTGTTCTACGGTATCGGGAAGCCGGCCGTCTTGTGCATTTCGAACAAGACATCGGACCGTGTGTCCAGTGTTGAGTAATTGGTCAATGATGTACTGACCGACAAATCCGGTCCCTCCGGTTACGAAAACACGCATCTTGGGCAAACAGTCGAGTGATGGATGAGGTCTTTCGTGTTGGTAGGCGTCGGAACGTTCCATTCATGCGCTGAGCGCTTCCCTTCTGCCGTGCATCAAACGCTATGAGGGAGATCAATAACGCGGATGAAAGGTGCAGAAGGCTGGAGAAATAGGTTGGGATATTGCCTTCCATGTCGACGGCGAACAACGGGACGAAGCCGTATGCATATTCATTTCCGCCATAGAATCGCAGCCCCAGCGCAGTCAAACTGGCCATGCTTAAAACGAGAATAGTCACAAAAAGCGACTTGACGATCCGGTCTACTTTGAGACTCAGGACGAGATTTTCAGGGGCCACGAGGTGTTCCAATTTAAAGGCGGGTGAAAATGTGTATCATCTTCCTACTCTACACATTGTGTGCCAAAAAAACGTGATTTGGAGGAATAAATTAATGGGTAATGGAAACGAGTCAATGAAATGAAACTGGGTATTCTCTCTGACACCCACGGCTGGCTACATCCCAATAGCTACCGATATCTCCAGGATGTGGACTTGATTCTGCACGCAGGAGATGTAGGCTCCATTGATCTTATTGACGAACTCAAGGCGATTGCTCCCGTACGCGCCGTATGGGGAAATGTGGACGGTTGGGACCTTCGCCATCCCTATCCGGAACATGACCGCTTTGAAGTAGCCGGTGTTCGATTCTGGATGACGCATATTGCCGGTCGGCCAGGACGCTGGCAGCGTGGAATGGGGAAACAGCTGGCCGACGATCCACCGGATGTTTTCGTTTGCGGACACAGTCACATCCTGCAGATCGAACGGGTACCTGATTTGAATGGTATGCTGTTCCTTAATCCGGGAGCGGCGGGCCGTCAGGGATTCCAACAGGTCAAAACACTCGTACGGCTTCACCTTGCTGACCGTCGACCCCAACAAGCCGAAGTTGTTCATCTTGACGAGGGCGGCTGAGGTGTTGGTGCCCCGATTTCTCGTACCGGAATGCCTCCTAAAAACGAGATTCACGAGTGTACCCACGGTGATGTAACTTGGTCGCCCCCTTCGAACCCAGAGCACTATGTCCGAACAGGCCGCCGATCCCCGAAAAACCGATCGATTCGATCTACGGGCGATTTTTGAAACCAGCCAGCTGCTGAGCTCCTCCCTGGACCTCGAATTCGTGCTGAGCAACCTGCTGCGAACGGCCATGGGCAAGTTGCTGGTCACGAGGGGTACCGCTCTGCTCTATAATCCCCTCCGTTCGGCTTACAATGTCGCTTCTGTGATGGGCATCAGCGGATTGTCGAAAGACGATGAGATTGTCTTGGGTACATTGGACCTCGAGCAAACGATGCACGATGAGTCCGTGCCGGAAGTGCTCAAGGAGCTGGGGATCAAACTCGTATTTCCGGTCGCTTTCGGGCACCGCGAAATCGGCCTTATTGGCCTCGGAGCGAAGTTCACCAAGCAGGACTTCGGAGAGCAAGAGCTTGAATTCATGGCATCGCTGGTCAATATGTCGTCAGCCGCGGTCCATAATTCGCTCATGGTGGAAGAACTGAAGATTGCCAACCGCGATCTGGATGCCAAGGTGCAGCAGTTGAACACGCTGTTCGATCTGTCCCAGGAGTTCAACTCAACCGTGGATCGGTCCTCACTGGTCAAACTCCTCACGTTCGCTCTGATGGGTCAGTTGACCGTCACCAAGCACATTTACCTCGTCAAGAGCGTGTCCAAGGACGATGAGGGCGAAGCTGCAGTGCAGATCGTGACGCACAAAGGTATTCGGAAAGAGGTTTTGACACCTGCCGTCGTTGAGGCCCTCAGCCACGTCGAAGAGATGTGCCTACTCGAAGGCAAAGACCTTCCCGACGGATGCGAGCCACTGGCTGAAGCGGGTGTGAGCATGGTATTGCCTATTCGTCACAAAGGAGAGACAGGGGCCATCCTATGCCTTGGTCCCAAGATGACGGGTAAGGAGTATGAGCCCGACGAAGTCGAATTCCTCTATGCTCTCGGTAATCTCGCCTTCGTCTCGCTTCAGAACTCGTATCTGGTGGACGAGCAGATTGAAAAGGAGCGTCTGGAAGAGGAAATGCGTCTCGCCCGCGAGATTCAGGAGCATCTTCAACCTTCCAGTCTCCCAGATTTCGACGGGCTGGAAACAGCCAGCCTGGCCCTGCCCAGTCGGCACGTGGCGGGAGACTATTTTGATGCGATCATGCTGGACGAAGATCGCATCCTGTACGCCATCGCGGATGTGACCGGGAAGGGCGTCCCGGCTTCACTGCTCATGTCCAATTTGCAGGCATGTCTTCGCGTGCTCGTGCCGCTGGACGTTTCCCTTGAGCAGGGTACGGCCCACATGAATCGCGTGATCACGGAAAACACCGGATATGACAAGTTCATAACGTACTTCCATGGTGTTTACGATCGCCGGGATCGCTCCTTCAAGTATGTCAATGCTGGTCATAATCCGGCTACCGTCGTTCGCAAGGACGGCACGCTGGAACTGCTCGAAAAGGGTGGACTCCTGCTGGGTGTCATGGCTGGCATGTCGTACGAAAGCGGGACCATCACGCTGGAGGAAGGAGATGTATTGGCCATGTTTACCGACGGCGTAACCGAGGCCATGAGTCCGGAAGGAGAGGAGTGGGGCGAAGAGCGGTTGGAGCCCCTGCTGGTTGAATTGCGGAACAGGTCAGCGCAGGAAATACTTGATGCCGTCCGCGAAGCGGTTGCTGAATTCACTGATCACGCTCCCGCGCTTTCCGATGATCTTACCATGATTGTGGTCAAGGCTACCTGAGCCCATTACGCCCTTTAATCCATCTTTTTGTCAATCCATCGCGATCCCATGAAACGCGCACTATCACCTCTCTTGGCTTTCTGCTTGATCTTCCTCGCGGGCTGCATGCAGTCGGATGCAGATCAGATCCCGACAGTCGAGCCAGCGATCGGAAAGACCGCCATCGTCATTCATGGTGGCGCAGGGACCATCCTGAAGGCCAACATGACGGACGAGACAGAAGCTGCGTATCGGGCAAAGCTGGAAGAAGCGTTGCGCGCCGGACATGCGATACTGGAAGAAGGAGGTGCTTCGGTTGACGCGGTCATCGCCGCAGTCCAGATCATGGAGGAATCTGAACTGTTCAATGCGGGCAAGGGAGCCGTCTTTACCAGCGAAGGAACGAATGAACTGGATGCTGCCATCATGGATGGGGCCACGCGAAACAGCGGGGCTGTTGCTGGGCTGAAGAGGGTAAAGAGTCCCATCGCGTTGGCACGTGTGGTCATGGAGAAAAGCCCCCACGTGATGATGATTGGCATGGGTGCAGAGACGTACGCCGAAGAAAACAGTCTGGAGATGGTTGAGAACAGCTACTTCTATACCGAGCGCCGGTATCGTTCATTGCAGCGCGCCCTTGAGCGCGAAGCTGACGCATCCTCCTCGCTACCCTTCGACTCGAGTGTGCCCCACGACCTCCCACTCTCTCCCAATGGTGACAAATATGGCACGGTGGGCGCCGTCGCCCTGGATGCCGACGGTAACATCGCTGCAGGGACTTCGACCGGCGGCATGACCAACAAGAAGTTCGGTCGCGTCGGTGACGTGCCCGTCATCGGTGCCGGAACGTATGCTGACAATCGTACGGCCGGGATCTCGGCAACGGGTCACGGGGAATACTTTATCCGTGGGGTGGTCGCCTACGACATTGCTTCACGCATGGACTACGCAGGGGAAGATCTGAATACGGCGGCCGATGCGGTCGTCATGGACAAGCTCACAGAGCTGGGCGGAACAGGTGGCATCGTCGCGTTGGACCGCTCGGGCGCCATTGCCATGCCGTTCAACACCGAAGGGATGTACCGCGGGTTCATCGACGTGGACGGCAACATAGAAATTCTGATCTACGGCCCCGGCGACGAATAAAGACGCTCACACCTGTGTCAGCGCCGCAGTCGTCCTGAGGGGAATACGACGACGCTCTCGTTGCCGCTGGATCCCACTGCGGATACACCGAAAAGGAAGTTGTCTATTACCATGCCCTCCAGGGTGAACTGCGTCTTTTCGGCAGGCACCAATCGGGAATGGGTCCATTGGGGGGCGGTGGTATCGCGCCACCAGAGTCGGTAACCGACAAGAGAAGGATCATCGACCGGGTCCCATTGCAGGGTCGTCGAGGGACGTACCGCACCGCCGATACGGATGGCAGCAGGCTCGGGGGGCGCCCAGGCCAGGCCGGCAAGCACCACGGCGTTGACTGCAGTCAGACGAGCAGCGTAATTGAAGTCCACGCCTTCAATTACATCGCCATACGCGATGCCGTCCTCCATGCGGATATTTTGATGCTGGCGGATATAGTTTTCGTGGGTCTCCATGATGCGAATGCCCGGAAAGCCTGCGTCATTGAAGGGTCGATGGTGCCCTCCACGACCGAAGCGATCCAACCGGTAGATCATCTTCGCTTCGAGATTCGTGAAATACGAATCGGTCATCCGCGCTACGTATCGAGCCAGCTGCCGCGACACCCCGTCCACTTCGCCACCTTCGTAGCGCCGACGTTGACGCTGGCGGTCGGTCTCCGTGACCGGGGTAGGCTCGGAGAAGACCCTAAACGTGCTGTTTTCAATCACTCCATCGACTCCTTCGATGTTGCCGATCATGTCGTTGTTGAGCACCCCGACGATGTCCCAGCCCTCCTCAATAGCTACCGCCGCCATGTGCGCCCCACCCCACAGACCCTGCTCTTCGCCGGAAAGTCCTACGTAAACGATGCTGGTTGGGAATTCGTACGCCGAAAGGATGCGTGCTGCTTCCAGGACACCTGCCATGCCGGATGCATTGTCGTTTGCACCTGGAGCATCACCTTCGCCGTCCGTGCTGCTCGAATTGCGTGAATCAATGTCTCCGGCCATGATCACATAGCGATCCGGGTGACGTGTCCCACGCTGAATGGCCAACACATTTACGACCCAGACATCTTCTACTGCTCGATTGCTGGATCCGGATTCGATTAGATTCCGCTGTGTGGAGACTTCCAGACAGGCACCACAGGCTTCTGAAATCCGGCCGAACTCTCCCTCAATCCACCTCCTGGCCGCGCCTATCCCACGGGTCGATGAAGTCGTGTCGGAAAACGTATTGCGGGTACCGAACCCGGCAAGTGTCCGGATATCTGCCTCGATTCGATCCGGAGATGCGGCCTGGATGATGTCGTACATCCGCAGGTCTTGCACGGGAGGGGTCTGGGCAGAAACGGTCGGGGCGATCAGCCCGCAAAGGGTAAGGATATAAAGAAAGCGCATCGGTTCGGAATCTGATTCGGTAGATCCTACGAACGGATACGCTTGGGGTCAATCGACGCTGGTAAGGCGCAACGGATGTGACCACCCTTACCGGGAGAGCCGGAACCGGACTGGACACCCCCTCAAATGTCGTGTCCGGTTCCTTGGTGGCTCGTTTCCCGATATGGTTCACCCCAGAGGAGGGTGTAAGGCTGTCATCGACCATGCGTCCTGC
>CALIKL010000085.1 GCA_938018055.1 uncultured bacterium | reverse complement strand
GACGTTATATCAAAAGACTACTACTTGAGCAGCATCATCGTCCGCGTCTGGGAGAAGTTTGCTCCCGCCTGCAGACGGTAAATGTACATACCGGACGTCAGGTCGGAAGCGTCGAAGGCTACCGAGTGCGTACCAGCTGTCATCGTCTGACCATTCACCAGCGTGGCGACACGCTGACCGAGAACGTTGAATACGTCCAGCTGAACGGGTGTAGCGTTCGGGATGGAGAATTCGATGTTTGTGGACGGGTTGAATGGGTTTGGATAGTTCTGCTCAAGAGCGAAATCGATCGGAAGTGCCGTTTCGACATCTTCCGTATCGGTCAAGAGTGAACGACCAACGATAGCCGTAGGCTGCCACTTGGACGGATTGTTCCATGCGCCCGCAGAGGCATTCAGCGACCAGTTGACCTGAGCTTCGCGTCCACCACCTGCGTCCTTGTCATTAAGGGCAAGGTTGAATGGAATGACTTTCAACTCATTCGAGGCAGGAAGAGCCAGTGGCTGATCAGCGCTAGGATCATAAACCGACTCCAGGGGAATGGCTGCGAGGAAACGGTATCCCGTTGCCGTTGCTTCAGCGACACCGCCTGCGCCCTGAACAGGACCTACAGCGGTTGAACCCGTAGCACCGGCTGGATCAGCATGTGCCCAGATGCCGATGCCGGTTACGCTGCCAGCCTCGTTAGCTTCCACTGCGATGCGCAGCTGGAAGTCTGCCTCAGTACCACGAGCATACTGGCCATGCGGTGATCCGGAGAGAAGGCTACCGCCAACATCACGGACATCGTAATTGCCAAGGAAGATTTCGAACGAGTCGAAGTTCCATGTGCCACCGCCATCAGCGTTGGCGCCTGGGAAGCCGGCTACATCGTCAGTGACTTCTGCATAGACGTACATGAAGCCAAACTCATCGATGGCAACTTTCGCCATGGCGGAGATATCAGCGGCAGCGCCGTCACCGGTCGGTGCCGGGGAATCACCATCGCGCCAGTGGCTTGGATCAATTATGAAGGCAGGCGTATCCGGGAATCCGGCATCGCTCAGAGAGCCACCTGCAACGTTGTCGAAGATGGTATTGGCTTCGTCGTCCGTCAGGATGGAGATGAACGGTGCAATTGGAAGATCCGTATTCGCAACGTTTCCGGAAGAAGCTGAGATATCAGAATTCTCGACGCCGAAAAAGCTCTTCGAGGTCACAGCGTAATAGAGCGGATCACCAGCAAGCGTGGAGAAAGGCATTTCCAGCTCGTGCGTCAGCGAGAAATCTGTTGCATTGAAAGCAACCGACCCCAGGAGACTTGCGCCGCCGTCCAGAATGGCCGCCGTGGTAATGGGGTCTTCAGACGCGTAAACGTTGTAACCACCAAACGCTTCGTTGTGCGTCCAAGAGACTTTGTTAGCGCTTCCATCCGCGGCGACGGTGACTGCGCCCATGGCGTCAGGTGCCGACGTTGCTGCGGAGACGTCCGTACCAGGACCACCGATGTAAACATCGTCCAGGTATATAGGACCGCCGCCGGTGTTGTTGTCGAAGAACACCGTGAGGCTGTATACAGCATCCCACTCGAATTCGGTGAAGCAAGCGGCACCATTGCACTCTCCAGGGCCCCAAACACCAAAACCACCGACAGACCAGGCTCCTCCGTAGGTCCACAACGCAGCGTTGTCATCCAGCGGTGTGGCCAGTGGGTTACCATTGATGTCGTTACCCTCTTTGGCAGCAGCAAGACCCGCCGTCGTTGTTGGTGGGAGCGGAATGGCCAGATCGTGCCACTGTCCGTTGCGCAATTCCTCTGGAATTGGCCAGTGGAGACGAGACATCAGGTCGGCCGAACCGTCGTTACTTGGATTGTCATCCGTCTTGTCGAACATGGTCAGGAAAACACCAGGCTGCCCGGCGTTCGCTGGGTCAACGAGGAGTTTGAGATAGAGGGTATCCCCTTCTCCTCCGCTCGCACCCACGTTCTGGGACATGTCGAGTCCTTCCGCACGGGAGAAACGATACCCGTTCTCTGACCAGTTGCCGTAGTCGTACTTGTGTACACGGTTTCCGGACGTCGGGTCGAGCGGATCGTTGACGATCGGAGCCGTTGCTTCTGGGATAAGCACGTTCGGACCATCGAAGAAGAAAATGAAGTCGTCGCCCAGCTCTGTCAAGCCGCTCTGAGCATGCGTGGGGGCCACAACAAAGGAGGCAGCCAGCAGCATCAGGACGGACATGAAGCCGAAGCGTGTCGTAGCACTCGTATTCATGGTGTTGTTTGAGGTTGGTTGTTTTTTTAGAGGGCCGGAAGGAGGTGCCTTCTGCTCCTCCTGAAAACCTTTTCATTATGAATGTATAAAGAGCTATTCAGAAATGAAAACGTTTTCAAATCCGTTTTCATAATGACCGTAACATTTTATTGATGAATGCACCTCCCGAAGGCGAAGCGCTTCCAATCAGCGCCGGATTACGGTCGTTGTGTAAGTGTCTGTATCCGATTGGATTACAACCAGATACAAACCAGGGCTCATGCGTTCTGTAGGGTTTAACTGTACGCGGTTTGTGGTCAATTTTTGACCTGTGAGAGATGTATGAAAAACGCGACGACCGGTGACATCATACATGGAGATTACACTCGGCCCGGGCGCCTTTCCTCTGATGATCAACTCGAGACTGTCTTGAAAGGGATTCGGAAAGACATCGATCTCCAATTCGGAAGACTGCGGTAGCGTTTCCAAGCCTGTTGCGCTCAAAAGCTGGAATTCGAAGCGGTTCACGTAGGCTCCAATGGCGTTGTATTCGACCCTGACGGTACGGATTCCCTCGTCAAGCCAGAGGCCGTCCAGCGTCGCGTTCCGGTGGAATGACGTGGAGTTGGTCGAGCTGTACGATAGCGGACCAGCATGTTCAACGTCGTCAACCGAAATGGTCAGTGATCCATCCTTCGTTGCAGCCAATCTTGCCGACATGCGGTAAAAACCTGATTGCGTGACATTGACCGTGTATTCGGTCCACTCGCGCAACGTGACGTTTTCAATCTGGTAGCCACCGCCAATATCCTGTGAGCTGCCAATGTCCACTCCTTCATCCGCTCGCAATGCGCCTCCCGTGTTCTGAAAGGTGAGATCAAGGTAAGCCTCCCCTGCCCCGCCAATATCAAAATACTCAGCCTCAATGCGTCCGGGCACCAAAGGAGCCACCATGAGATAGGGAGCTTGCACGCACTCGGTACCAACCCGGACATCGAGCGTGTCTGATCCGGCTTCCCATCCATCTGAATCCACGGCATGGGCTCTTATCTGATAGCATCCAGGAGCGAGATTCGACAGATCGACAGCCACCTGTCTCTCCTGTGCAAACCCGAGTATTCCATCTTGTTGGTACAGAGCCAGCTCCTCAATCGTCGAGACTGCATCGGTTGCCTCAGCAGAAAGCGATAAGGATGCACCCGGATCAACCTGGGTCAGTCCGCCGATCGATGATACAGAAACCTCCGGAGGGCCGGCTGCATCTTCGAACACGCGAACGTAGTCGATCTCAAATCGGGTGGGGAAGTCATCTGGGTTAACACCCTGAATACCGCCCCAGGATCCACCTACTGCAAGGTTCAGGATCAAATGAAAAGGGCGATCAAACGGCCAGCGCTGCCAATCGCTATTGCCACGCTCATAAATCAGGTTAACCTCACCATCCACGTATGTCGTGATGGTCCTCGGCGTCCAATCCATGGCGTAGACAGCGAATTCTGTTCGCGAGTCTTCCTTGATGAAGGTCGCTCCAGGGTTGTTGTTCAGCTGATGATTGAGAGCCTGGACGTGTATGGCTGAGTGCGTTCGGTCTGGTTCGTGACCTACTCCTTCCATGATGTCGATCTCGCCGTTGTCTGGCCAACCCCCATCTCCGTAATGGCTTTCCGAAGCAAGCATCCAAATGGCAGGCCATGTCCCGAGTCCAGCAGGGAGTTTTGCTCTCACTTCAACACGACCATATAGCCAATCGCCTTTACCCTTGGTTCTGAGGCGGGCTGAGGTGTAGGTAGAACCAAAAAAGTCTTCCTTGATGGCCTCGATAATCAACAAGCCATCCTGAATGCGACTGTTCTGAGGTCGGGCATCCGTGTAGTATTGAAATTCCTGATTGCCCCACCCGCCCCCACCGACGTCATAAGACCAGCGGGTCTGGTCTGGCTGTACGCCGCTGTCGAATTCGTCGCTCCAAACCAAACGCCAATCCTGGGACATCGCGGTGCCTGAGGAAGCCAACACAAAGAGACCGGCCCACATCAGCCCCAAAGATTTATTCATGTTGATCATCGCACGGGGATACTTACAAGACTTCTCAAAAAGGAGTCAGAACGTGATCTGATTTGAGTCGGGCGGAAAAAATGAGGCCGTGTCCTCATCGTGTCAAGGATTGTCAGCTTTTTTGAGGTGTGGTCCATCGTTTTCGCCCTTCTATACCGTTCAATGACCGCTTTTCGCGCGTGTCATGATTCGAATCGTCGTTCAGCTCGATGCGCGCACGCGAAGCTCGACCGGTAAAACATCGCCTGACTCTTCCAAGGCCACATCGATTCCATTGTCGATAGCCATCTCCAAGATCTCCACCGACCGTCGGCCTAATTCACGTGCCGGTACGTGGACGGTTGACAAAGGTGGCACGGCAAACATGGCACTCGGGATGTCATCAAAGCCCGTCAGCGCTATCTCACCCGGCACGCTGAGTTCTGCTTCCCGGATGGCACTCAAGGCGCCGATGGCTGCGTCATCATTCGAGGCCATGATCGCTGAGGGGCGCTGTGCAAGTCCGATCAAATACCTTGCTCCGTCATATCCCGCCCGCTGAGTGTACTCGCCATTCACAATCAGATCTTCCCGAAGAGGTATTCCCGACGCGTGAAGGGCTTCACGGTATCCGCGAAATCGTTCCTGGGCATCGAAGGCGTCCGCTGGTCCGGTAATGAAGCCGATATCCTTGTGACCGCGCTGGATGAGGTGCTCCGTCATGGCCCGCATGCCGCCATAGTTGTCAAACGTCAACAGTGGAATACCGCCCCCTTCTGATCGGGTATTCAAGAAGACTACAGGAAGGTCTCTGGGAGCTCTTCTCAGGACGGCCTCCGATGTGGTCACAGGAGCCATAACGAGCATACCGTCGACCCGACGGTACATGCCTTTCATAGCCGCCTCCAACTCTTCTTCAGAGTTATGGGAGGTTGATATTAGTAACAAGCGTCCCCCTTCTTGCGCAGCACTGTCAATTCCGTTCAACAGCTCAGCGTAGAACTCACCAGACACGTACGGGAGCAGGATCCCAAAGGCCCCCGTCTTGCGGGAATGCAAACTCTGCGCGGCGGGATTAGGCGTGTACCCCAGCGCTGCTGCAGCATCGAGAACTCGATCCCGCTTATCTGCTTTGACATTGCATGTGTCATTGAGGACGCGTGATACCGTTGAAATCGATACCTTTGCTCGCTCTGCGACGTCTCTGATGGTAGCTCCCATACCTTCCCAACCGTGAATTCCGGTGCTTCACACGATGCAGTTGCATCTTCTGAAAACCTTTTCATGATGATACATCTTCCATTTTCCGAACGCAAGCATGGCTGATTTGTCCAGGGAACGAATATTCACCGCGGTGCTGGTATTCATCCCAATCGCTCTCCTTCTGCTTTTGGAAGTCAGCCTTCGGGTGGTCGGGTTTGCAGAGGAACGCCGGCACGCTTTCAAAGCCGTCGAAAACGAGTCGGGATGGACTGGATTCAATCCGGAGTATCCAAGCCGCTATTTCCGCGGCTTCCTGCCAAATGTGGGATTCACGCCTTTCCGAGAAGAAAAGCCAGAAAATGGGGTCCGCGTCGTGGTTCTGGGCGGCTCTTCGACCGCTGGCTTTCCGTTTCAGTGGTACCACGGTTTCCCTGCCGGACTTGAGCGCAGACTGATGGGCCGATTTGCGGGCCAGCCGGTCGAAGTCATCAATCTGGGAATGACTGCCGTGAACAGTTACACACTCCTTGATCTTACCCGCCACGTAATACGCATGGAGCCCGACTTGGTCGTGATCTATGCAGGCCACAATGAATTCTACGGAGCCTATGGAGCGGGTACTACGGCAGACTGGATGCCGAAATCCCCGTGGTTTGGAAGAACGATTCTCACACTGAAACGCTCAGCTCTCGTTCTTGCCCTTGAGTATCTCCTTTTAGGCCCTCCCGATTACGGGCTTGAACCGGGTTCCAATGACCGAACCTTGATGGCGCGCGTCGTTCAGAACGCAGGCATCGAACTTGACGGTGAGATCTATCGGGCAGGAATAGGTCAGTTCACGAGCAACATGAATCGCGTGCTGGATCACTTTCAATCGGCCCACATTCCCGTATTGGCGGGCACCCTGGTTGGAAACCTCTCCGGACAACAACCGCTCTCGCAAACAGCGGATGCCCTCGCAGCTTTCAGCGCTGCGGAAGTTGCCATGGCCGAGGGCGACACACTGAACGCGAGGGATTTGTTCGAAACAGCGAGGGACTTGGATCAAATTCGATTCAGGGCTTCAGGTGAGCTGAATGACATCATCCGGTCGTGGGCAGAACGCCCTGGAGTTGAAGTGGAGGATCTGGAAGTCGCTTTCAACCGTGCCTCGGCGTCGGGCATCCCGGGATATGACCTTTTTACCGATCACCTGCACCCTACGCACGAAGGGTACGAGTTGATGGCGGATGCCTTTTCGGTCAGGGCCGCTTCCATGCTGGAAGCCAAGACGCTGGATGCCGGCAATCTCGGACTAGATTGGGAAACGCCGATCCTGGATGAACTGTCAGCAGCCGAGTCTGGTATACTGATTGACCGCCTCCTGGCCGACTATCCCTTCAATCTGGATGCCGACCCTGAATCCTCCACCTCAACTTATGCGGCAAAACTCCGGGAGCGACAGGAATCAGGATGCATTGGGGACTCGTTGGCGGTAGCCATCATGGTCTCCCCTCTTGCCACGCAGAATGCGTTGCTCGAAGGGGCCCAACTTCACCTGGCGCAAGGTGACTCGGCCGAAGCGCTTCGATATTACCATTCCCTCTTTTACTGGCAGCCATTCAATGCTGCGCTCATGGAAGAGGTCATCGGTCGATTCCTGGCGAGCTCCACCCTCGACCCGCTGGTTGAAAAGCTGGCCCTTCAAGGCGCTTCCCGCTCGGATCGCCTATACTTTTGGAATGCTCTCGCAGCCACACAGTTGCGTCAATCCCGATTGGAAGCCGCCGAAGTCGCGTTGAAGCAAGCTGAAAGAATAGACGCTCAGTCTGCGATCATGCTCTACAATCGGGCCAGGCTGGAGTACTCCCGAGGTGATACCGCCGCAGCGCGCAGCACGCTTGAGGCCTACCGCGCTGCATCGAGCGCCGCAAATTGAAAACTCGTCGAGTCTGAGACTACTCAGTCAGGAACCACCGTCCGATTTTCTGGCTGCCAGCCATGCATCGACGCTGTATTTGCCCGGTCCGGTCAGAACAAAAGCCAACATGACCAACATGTTCTTGAACGAGTGACCGGGGTTTCCATTTCCGGAGACGATGTGACCCGTCCAGGCAACGAACATGGTGATGGCAATCAGGATCGACATCGGCATGAACAAGATGCCGAACAGAATGAAGAGGGCTCCGATCGACTCCGCGAACGAAGCCATGAACCCCCAAAACGTTGGCTAGAAATCGAGACCGAAGCGAGCCATCGCCCCTCCGAGTCCTTCCCATCGTTCGACGCCTCCCATCAGCTTGTCCCAGCCATGGTAATAAATGAAGCCTGCTCTCATTCCGATGCGGGCAATGAGAAGTCCAAGATCCAAGTGCTTATTAACTGCTTTCATGGCGAGGGGATAGGTTAAAAACAGGGTTACAAGTGAATGGTGGAATACCAGCGACACGTCGATCAGGTCACGAGGCGCACCGCGCCTTGAGGACGCCTCATCTGTAGGTCAAACCGCATTTCGGCTGGCATTGATATTTCCGTACAGCGTGCGGATAACCAATTTCTCCAAGACCTCCTTGTTAGAAGGATTTGTACCGAGCCGCTGCAGGGCGTACTGCTGAATGACCAGCAAGGGCAGCACGATCCGCTCACGGATGGAAACCGATTGGCGCGATTTCTCTTCTTCCTCCATGAGTACATCGTAGCCTGAAATCTTGAGAAGCAAGGAAATTGTACGTCGGTATTCATCCCGGATTTCTCGCCAGAATGACCCGAATTCCGGATCCTCTTCCATATAGGCAGTAAGCTTGAAATTGCATTTCGAGAGCGACATCATGCTGTTCAGAACCAGCGTCTTGAAAAAAGGCACGTCGCGGAAGAGCCGGGCCGCCTCATCGAGTCTTCCTGCTTGTTCAAGCTTGCCAAGGGCGGTGCCCAGTCCGAAATAACCGGGCACATTCTGTTTGAGCTGACTCCACGATCCAACGAAAGGAATGGCACGCAGGTCTTCAAAAACGAGCTTTTCAGTTGAGCCTCTAGACACCGGTCTGCTGCCGATGTTGACCTTGGAATAGAAGCGGAGCGTGCTCATACGCTCCAGGTACGGCACAAACTGGGGATGCTGCTTCAACGCCTTATAGGCCTTGTAGGCTTCGTCAGACAACTCTTCCAACAACTGTCGATCTGGCTCAGGAATATCCACTTCCGACATTTCCGGTGTGATTGTGCCCGGCGCTCCCCCGCCAATTCCAGCCTGGATCAGTTCCTCGAGATTCCTGGAAAACAGATGGGGCGTACCATACATGCTGGTGATCACCTGCCCCTGAATGGTCAGCTCCAATGCATGCCGCGCAATGGCCGGCCCTTGTGAAGCATAGAATCGATTGGTTGATCCTCCCCCACGCGCTGGCGGCCCACCACGTCCGTCAAAAAAGACGACCTCAACGTCGGCCTCACGACATACCGCTGTAAGCGCCTCTTTCGTCTGGTGGATCGCCCAATTCGCTTTGAGGTAACCGCCATCTTTCGTCCCATCGGAGAAGCCCAACATGATGGTCTGTCGGCCGGATCGGCGGCTGACATGAGCCCGATAAACCGGTTGCGCAAAAAGGGAACGCATGACGTCGGCTGCAGCGTCCATCCCTTTCACGGTTTCAAACAGCGGGATGATATCCAGCACCGGATCGTCACTCCCCTGACACCATCGTGCCAATCCGAATACAAACAGGATGGACCAGGCATCATCTGCATTCGAGATGATATACCGATTGCATCCCCGCTCCCCATTGCGTTCCTGGATCTGAGGAATGAGGCGCAGCGTCGTGAACGTATCTGCCACTACCGGATCCAGCGCGTCCAGATCCAACGTGTCCAACGAGAGTGACTCTTCCAGAAGAATGTGCTTCAGATCCGAGTCCGACAACTCGTCGAGACGTTCGGAAATCAGCCCGTTGGCCTTCAGGACGGCCGTTACGGCCTCCTTGTGGATTCGATGGTGTTGACGAATATCCATGGATGCAAAATGGGCCCCAAACAGGCGCACCTTGTCCATGAACAGATCAATCTCGTCGACATAGAGTCCTTCGTAATGCTGGCGGACGTCATCCCGAATGTGCTGAAGACGATCCAGCAAACCCATTGGATCAAGGCGTGCTTCTGAGTCGAAAAGCGCCGCATAAATCGTTGCACGCAATGCAGACACGCGATCGAGTACGCCCTTGAAGGTCAATTTCGCCTCCAGCCGCTTTACGTCCCGGTTATAGCACTTGATGATGGCCAAGCGCAGCTCCTCTGCAACTTTACGCGTAATCTCAGCCGTCACAAAGGGGTTACCATCTCGGTCTCCACCAGGCCAGAACCCGAGTTCGATCAGTCGATCATTGTCAAATGACGCATCGCCCGTCGCTGCCTTGATCTCGCCATACAGTTGCGCTGCCGCATCGTAGTGGTGCTCGCGCATCAAGTGGATGATGTTATGAGCTTCATCCAGCGGTGTGGGCTTGCGCGAGGACAAGAGCGAGGTCATACCTAACTGCTGCAGAGTGGCCGTCATCCGACGACGATCTCCTCGTTCAATGAACCGACGCAAGCGGTTGATGATGCCCAACACTTGGGGCGGGTAGAATTGAGTCGGATGGGCAGTAAAAACGATGCGGCCCCGAAATTGCCGGAGCGCCTCAACATATTGACCCGACTCGTCATTCCGGATCAGGCGCAGGAGCGGGCTGCCATCGCGGCTACCGATCTTCTTGGCTGCGGCCTCTTCAACACTGTCAAACAGAACGACCTGGCGCTCAACGTACTGAACGACTTTGAACATGAAATCGAACTGTTGCGATTCGTCCTCCAATTGAAGCGTCTCACGAAAGAAACGATTCATGATCGCGGACGGCTCCTCTCCCCGCTCAAGACCATCCTCGCAGGCATGCAATAGCAGCGGCAAGCGTTCGCCCGTATTCTGGATACCCTCGAAAGGAAGATTTAGCAACAACGTGCTGAACATCAGAAACGGTTCATGCACATACTGCCGGAAAGCTTCTGAAATGGAGGGCATGCTGGAATGAGTACGTGAGTGGACTCTTAAGGAGCTGAGATCATCCCCGCTCTTTGGACGGGTTCTGGTTGTAGGCGGCCGTACCCCCTGGAGGGATACTCATGAACGACCAAGAATCTGCCATTCCCGCACGCGCCATTACAACCATCTGCCCAACGTGGTAGCTGATATGCGCGAGACTGCGAAGAAGTGCCGCCCGTACCGAAAGAACCTGTCCGCGAATGGCTACCTCGCGATCCAGATCCTCATCCTTCAGGCCTGCGAGCGTTTCATCCAGCAAGTCCCATGCTTCGGCCCAAAGACGCCGGGCCTCTGGTTCATCGATGGCGACACGGGCGAATTCATTTTCCCGTTCACGCCACGACTTTTCGCCATCGCTGTCCAGGAAATCGGTGAACCGTGAGAGGATATTCCCATGCAGATGTCGCACGAGCATCGCAATGGAGTTTCCCCCTTCCACCGGCAGCCGGTTCAGGATCTCGTCGTCGATCTGATCCAGTACGCCGATCAGATAAGAATTGTAGCGCGTAAACTCACTGCGAAAAGTGGCAATCATGGATTTGGATGTGAATGGGTACGGGCTGGCCCAACTGGGCGGGACGTCAATATGGCCACGGAAGTTCGGGGTCGTAGTCCAACACGGGGTTGACGGGCAAGGCGTCCCGATCGATCAACATTCCTCGCTGCATGACATGAAGGATATCGCGAACGTTAGCGATATCCTCAAGCGGGTTTGAACCTAGAACAAGCAGATCCGCGCGTTTTCCGACTTCCACGCTGCCACGATCCCCTCCCAGACGATAGGCTTCCGCGCCGGTGAGCGTGGCGGCTCTGAGGATGTCCAAAGGCTCGGCTCCTGCGTCCTGAAGGCCGACCATGCGATCAAAATGTGCCCGCCCCATGCGTCCCCATACGGTAGGGCCAAGGTCGGCATCCTCTGGCCCCTGATCGGTCGCGATCGTGTATGGAACTCCTGCATCGAGCCAGACCCGTAATCCCGCCGCCATCATGTCATAATCGACTCCTTCGTACCAAGCCTGTCGATAGCGCATGATTTCATCCAGCGCCGGATCGTCTGACATAGACGCATCCCACTCCTGGTAAATGCGCAGCTGCTCCCTTTCCGGAACGGCCATGAGGCCGGAAAGAATACCCGCGTCCCGGATCACGTCAATTTGCGCCAAAATGGCGTGCTTCTGAAGATCGGAAGCCGAGAGCCAGGACGGGCTCATGACATTGGGATGCTGGAGCAGATCCGGGCGAAGTCGCACCGCCTGGGCAAGACTCGGAATAGTGAAGGTATGGGTCTGAAATGGAATCCCGGCTTCGCGAATCACGGCCACCATGGCCTCCAGCTGGGCGTCGGTGAACATGAGAGGCTCGACCGGCTCGATGCCATGACCACTGATACCGAGCTTGACGAAATCGACGCCCCGCTCGAGGTAGGACTCCATTTTCCCTGCCAACTCCTCGGGAGTCAACGCCATCAACTCTGGTCCCATTCCAGCTTCCCACAGCTGGTTGATACGTTCTTGGATCACGGGTGTGACCCAATCCCCGTATCTTAGTGACTTCCCTCGCAGTCCCCACCCTTCCATGAAATAGGGTGTGAACGGGCCGCCCGTTCCGATGATGTTGCCCGCCACCAAGACATCACTTCCAACGAATTCTCCCTCCCGGATCCGATCCCGCGCCTCGATTAGCGGATCCAACGGTCCCCAGGAATCGGCCATGGTGGTCATCCCGTACTTGAGCCCGACCTGTGCAGACTGGATGGCTATGTCTACCAGATCGTCCTCGTAGCGCACATAGAATTCTGGAACGGTGGTCAGGATCAGGTGGACATTGGTGTCGATGAGACCGGGAATGATCCACTTGCCGGAGACATCCACGACGTCGGCACCCTCCGGTACCTCGACATCATCGGCTGGACCCATCCAGGCAATGCGTCCTTGGTCAACGACAACGGCAGCGTTTTCCAATACGCCCGCTTCGCCCATGGAGATCACGGTCCCCCCTCGCAGTACCAGCGCTGATTCTTGTGCATTGGCATCGAACGCCCACACCGCCACAACCATCATGAAGGCCTGCACAACGTGTCGAAAGATCGTACGGGAACGGTTCGGGATCATGGGAACCAAGGAAGGCAGAAAGAACGAGGATCAAGGGACGAGTCGAAGACTCAATCCGAAAGGTAGTACCTGACCGTCGAAACGACGCGCACTTTCTTGATATGCGGATTGTTGTTGTCCCGAGAGACAATACTGAACTGCCCTTGAGACGCATTGCGGATCTTGCCCAGGACGCTTTCAGAATCCGAAGCAAACTTCTGCGCCACCGCCCGAGCAGAACGCGTGGCTTCCTCGATCATCTCTGGCCTCAGTTCATTCAATCCGGTGAACAGGTACTCGGTCGGCGACTGGTAGTTGTCGCCCGATATCACGATTCCTTCCTGGCCAAGAGCAGAAATGCCGCTCATGATTTCCCTTACAAGTGCTACTTGCTCGGAATAGACCGTTACGTTTTGCACTGCCGTGTATCGGAAAGGACCGCCAGCATCGCCCCACTGCTGAGCAGACTTGTCGGTAATGGCAGGAACCGAAACAGTGATTTCGTCCTGCGTTACGCCCTGATCGACCAGAAAGGAGCGGACTTTGGACGTGTTGGAATCGATGGTACGGTACAGCGCCCCCAGATCGTTGCTTGCGACGGTGAACTGAATGGGCCAGATGACCACATCCGCTGCCACCTCTCGCTCCGAGAGCCCTTTGACGGTGACGGTCGGGTCGAAGGACTTGAACGTGACAGCCGAGCGTCCCAGTAAAAGACCCAGCAAACCCAATCCAACGACCAGGCTGATCCCGATGATCAGCGCGTTCTGTTTTGTCATGCGACAATCGACGACTGTGAAACCCATTGCTGGGCCTGCGCCGGATCACTCGTGATCAGAATCGGAAGATCGAGCTCACTGAACGTATCAGACGCAGGCCGTTCATCAGTAAGATGCCTAGCAGAAACGACAATGGCTACACGCACGTCTTTTTCGGGTACAAGCGCCTGGTAGATGGTTGCGATTTCCACGCCCAGCAGGACTTTCAGGGATAGCTCCACCGAACCAAAGCAGCGACTGTCAAAAACAATATGGGACAGCCCCTATGCCTTGCGCTGCTGGAGCGTGCGCTTGAACGCCTGGCTCAGTACGTAGATGTCGTAGGGCAGATCGATCTCCGCCCGCAGGATGGAGCCATCCTCCGTCAATTCGATTCCCGCCAGTGTCAAGGAGCGAGGCATGTTGACTGGGGCCGTACAGGTTCACGGACTACGTACTAGTACGTAGGATAGTACGCGGGATTCCGTAGAGGCAAAATGTCCATCTCCCGATCGAGCATGCGGGGGAAAACCCTGTATATCCAGCCGGGCCCATATCAAAGCGGCGGTGGCCCGATGGGCAAC
>CALIKL010000084.1 GCA_938018055.1 uncultured bacterium | reverse complement strand
ATGATTTTGTGCAGGTCACGTTCTGCTTTACGGATCGCATCTTCGAATCGCTGCTTCTCATGCTCGATCTCCGCCGGATCGACAGCTTTGGCTTCCACGTCGAACGACACGCGAGCGTACAGATATGCCGGCCCGATAGCGATTCCGGGAGAGACGCCGATCCCTTTCGTGATCGCGTTGGGTTCGGATGGCGTTTGCGAATCCGTCATTGCGTGTAGGATTTGGACACCGGGCATGACCGGCACCAGATGCTATTTTACTTCTCCGAATCCGTCTTCGAAGATGGTCTCCATGGCCTTCAAAGCTTCCTGCTCGTCGGAGCCGTCAAAAATCAGTGTCAATGTCGCTCCCTGCTCAGCGGCCAAGGTCATTACACCAATGATACTCTTGCCGTTGATTTCGTAGTCATCCTTTTGAATGATGAACTCCGACTGAAATTGGGATGCGGTCCGTACAATCATCGACGCCGGCCTCGTATGCAGGCCGGCCCGATTGGTCACTGTGACTTCTTTTTCGATCATCTTGTAATCGGGCTCAGTGCAGTCGTTGTTGCATCTTCTGAGTAAGGGCGACCAGGCTATCCTGGCCATCGCCCGATGGCAAGGTCAGGATGAGGTTCATGGCTTCTCCGGAGTGGAATATAACCGCTTCCCGGGCTGATTCGATAATGCCCATGGCCTCCATGCGACGACGGGCTTCATTGATTTCTTCGGCTCGCGCTCCGCCGCGCGCCAGCATTCTTTCGAACCACTCCGAATGCTCACCAGAACCGGCCAAAGCATTGAGAAGAAGCCACGTTTTCTTTGCCGCCATGAGATCTCCACCAACCGGCTTGCCCCACTGCTCAGATTCTGCAATCAAATCAAGCAGGTCATCCTGTATCTGAAACGCGCGACCCAGATGGTGCCCGATCTGTTTCAAATTGGCAAGATCATCTTCCGTTGCCGACCCGGACAGACCTCCGAGCATCAGGGAGCACTCCAATAGCGCCGACGTCTTCTGATCGATCATGACCAGATACTCCTCAAGGGTTACATCATCGCGCTCTTCAAAAGCCATGTCTCGCACTTGGCCTTCGCACAGGTGACGCACCGTTTCGGCCAGGAGCGATATTGCTTGACGCAGTCGTGGTTCGGGAAAGGCGAGCAACAGCTCAATGGTCTTTCCAAAGAGATAATCTCCAGTCAGAATGGCCGTTGGCTCGTCCCACTTGAGGTGAATGGTTTCTCTGCCTCTGCGCGTATCGGCACGGTCCATGATATCATCATGAACGAGCGTAAAAATATGGAATACCTCGACCGCAGCGGCTGCCTTGAGCGCAACATGACGGTCCCCATCAAACGAGGCGCTCGCTGAGAGTACGAGATGAGGCCGAAATCGCTTTCCTTTTCCGGCCAGGATATACTTAGCCGGGGCATACAGCCGATCTGGGTCGATACGCGTGACAACGGAAGCCAACTCGGCTTCGAAGGCCGATCCATTATCAGCCAGAAAAGATGCTATGTGACTTGCACTACTCAGCTCGTTGACTCGGCTTCAAGGATAGCTGTGCGAATCCGCTCATATACCTCCTCAAATGAGCCGTCGCCATCGATGTCCTTCAACATCCCACGCTGCCGATACCAATCCTGGACAGGATGCGTCTCCTTATCGTAAATCTCGAGCCGATGTTTGATGGCATCCGGCATGTCATCCTTACGCTGAATGATCACATTCGGACTGACATCCGATGGGGGTGGCTTGAAGTCCAGATGGTAGTTTTCCCCTGTCTCCTTGTTTACACGTCGCTTTGACAATCGGTCTATGATCACCTCGTCCGAACATGCGAGACTCAAAACGGTGTCAAGCTGCGTACCTGCCTCGATCAGAAACGAATCAAGCCACTCCGCCTGCTCGATCGTCCTTGGATATCCATCCAAAACAAATCGATCCAGACCAACCATTGTCATGGCATCCTCTGCCAGGACCCGTACAAGCGGCCCCGGTACCAGTTTACCTGATTCTACATAGGCTTTCGCCTGTTCACCCACTTCTGTCCCCCCTCTAATGGCGCGCCGAAGTAGTACTCCAGTGGAGATGTGGGTCAACCCTTCCCGCTTTGACAGGAATCGAGCCTGGGATCCCTTTCCCACGCCTGGAGGACCAAAAAGAACGAGTTTCATGTGAGAGGATGATGACTGACGCCTCCTACCTGGAGGCTCTTGCAAAAGGGGCGTTTCACCCGGAAACAGATCAAATGATTCCGGAAATACCTAGGCCCCGTCGGGATCCTGTTTTTCTTCAATTAGACGATGCTGTAGCCACTGGGAAAGCTCAGTTATCAGTACAGAGCTGCCTGATCTGAAAAGCTGTTTCAGTGCTCCGGACAAGACCCCGTCTTTCTCACTGATCAACTGCACGATGGGAGGATTCTGTTCAAGTGCTTCACGAACAGCTTCTCCGGGTGTATCGCTACGTTTCAATTGGTCCGAAATTGCGTCACCGAGCCGGTCTGCCAAACGATCCAGGCTCTCACCATAGTCTCCTCTCGGTCGACTTCGGCTGCGATTAAGTATCGCATAGCCAACGAGGAATCCTGCGCCAATGGCCAGGCCCATCTTGATATTACGTTTGCTTTTCAGCGCCGCCGGTACGTTCAGACCTTTGCCGGGAAGGTTTGACTCCAGGCTGTCAAACCGTTCGGAGATGGAAGAGGCTTTTTCCTTGAGACGTGCCTCCAATTCTTCTCGCGTTCGCTTTTCAGCCATCTGTCGCTTCCTCCGGTTTTTCGACCGCCTCTTCATCACCTCCCACACCGGCCTGCAAGCGCAAACGGTCCGACGATGACTGATCCAGCTGCTTTCCTGATCCTTCTTTGCGCTTGCCGATGAAATCTGGCGTAGCCGTCTTCAGGATCAGCGTAACCACTGCGAGTATCGCAGCCAGAATCAGGTATCCCCATTGCTGTCCGCCCAGAGCAGTTCCGATCCAGATTGCCACCCCATGCAGCAGGAAAGCAAGGGCAAAGAGACCCACGATTGCCACTAAAATCAATGCGATAGCTTCATTTACAGCTTTCTCTATACGCTCCTCAATCTCGACCTGTACAAGCTGAACACGCAGATCCACCCATTCTCTCAAATCATCGAACAAGGCGCGCGACTCCCCCGCCAGTCGCGTGATGCGACTGCTGCCGGTAGCTTTTTCCTCCACTCCCGGATCAGCCGCTCCAGCCTTACCCTGTCTTTCCCCCGAAGACGATGCAGCGCCATCGGTTGCACTGTCGGGGGCTTCGCTATGAAGGTCCTTTTCGCTCATACAACATATACGTCATTGGGCGGCAAATGGTGCCCGTCATACGCCACAGCGCCAATGCCCTTTGGACTGTTTACCGGTTGAAAAATTCCGCATGCGAACAACGATCGGGAGCCCAATCCAGTGGAGGCCGCTGAGCATTTCCCAAGGGAGATACCCAAGCCGTTGGAAGGTCAACAGCTACGTTTGTAAACACACCCTGGATGGAGGATGCCTTCGCACGAATCCATTCTTCTGCATCGGCCCGATCATGATAGGGCACCCAACGCAAGTGACAAGCCCCCTGCGGCTCAGCGGCCCCACGGGAAATGAGAAACTCATGCCCCTCAGCCCAAGCATGCGGAACGTCGACTGCCTTGAGAAGAGCCTGCTGCATCTTGAGCGGCCCGATGGTTCGCTCATGAGCAACAAACATCCCGCGAAAATGGGCAAATGCGTCGAGCACTGGGTCGATACCCATGGAGCTGGGCGCGAAGACCAGTCCAACATTCCGACACCCCTGTCCTTCGTGGAGCAAAACGTCTTCCGCCAGGTCCACGAGATCCTGCTCGCTTTCACTTCCGCTCAGAACAGCAACTGAATAACGGTGACCCCTGAACCAACATGAACTCAGATTCAGGCCCTCGTTCAGTGCCCTTTCCTTAACCTGCGCCATGGTCTCATTGGAGCCTGATGCAATTACGCGCTCTGCCTGAGCGAGCGCATCTTCCCAATCAGTAAGGTCAGCCTCGACACGTTCCTCCTCGTCAAGCACATCCGACACAAAGGCCGGAAGCAAGGCTGGGGACTTCGACGACACCGTTCCCACATATCGATGGCCTGCAAGCAGTACCGCGACCAGATCCTGAAGCTCAACGAATGGAATATTGCCTGGATTAAGGACGGAAATGGTTTCGATATCGCTCGGAGAACCGCCCGGCGCCAATACAGACTGCCAGGCCGACAGAGGATCTTCCGTCAGAAGTGCCATCTGCTGATTAATCGCGAACGCCAAGGCAGCCTCTGTGAAGCGATTCTCCGCATTCAGCGTTCGTTCCACGGCATCCTCGCGAACCGGGTATTCCGGATCCATCCACTTTGCAGCTACGCGGGACAACAGGCCCGGCATGTCATCGTGAAGCATCGAGGACATCAGGTTCATCCACCTCCACGGACTAGCGTGCGGGCCAACGCGTACCCGAGAACCGCCGCAATGAGTGCGCCAGCATTATTTCCCAGGGCGTTTAGGGCCGCTACTCCCCATCGACCGCTGTGAAATAGCTGTAGACTCTCCAAGGCGTAGGAGGAAAACGTGGTGAAAGCGCCCAGCAAGCCGACGAAAAAAAGCGCATGCGTGCGCTCTGAGCCCGTAGAATCTCCGAGCAATCCCCATAGAAACCCCGCTACAAGGGATCCCAGGATATTTACAATCAGCGTGCCCCACGGGAGATCACCGCCCGCGATATTCACCATGGCGACCGACACGAAATAGCGCAATCCGGCACCAAGTGCGCCTCCCAGCGCGATGTAGAGCACGTTTATCACACTCAGACGCGCTCCAGGGCGATAGCTGTTCCTCCACCCGTACCATGGCAAATTGCCGCCATCCCACGTCGGGCATCGCGCCTGTGCATCGCGTGGATGAGCGTCGTCATGATGCGAGCACCAGAACATCCAATGGGATGTCCCAAGGCAATGGCGCCACCGTGCACATTCAGCTGGTCGTACGAGACGCCGAGCATGTCACGGAACAGGACACTGTTAATGGAAAATGCCTCATTGTTCTCGAACAGATCAAAGTCACCAATCGACAGACCCGTCTTCTTCAGCACGCCTTCGACGGCAGGGATGGGCGCTTCCGGGAAACGCCACGGCTCGCCCGCTGCCCAAGAGGATGCCATTACGCGCGCAAGCGGCTTCAGACCGTATTTCTTGACGGCATCCTCACTGGCAACCATGAGGGCAGAGGCGCCGTCAGAAATCTGGCTTGAGTTGCCGGCCGTCAAAACACCATCCTTGTCGAACGCTGGCCGAAGCGCTCCCAGGGACTCGCTTGTGGTACCGGCTCGAATTCCTTCATCCTGAACCAGGTCCACCATTTCGCGCTTGAGTCGATACGCTATCGGGGCTACTTCGGCATCAAATGCACCTGCCGCCCAGGCAGCCTCGGCTCGTTGATGCGACATGGCTGCCACTTCGTCCAGTTGGTCTCTCGTAATTCCTCTTTCGCTGGCCAAGCGCTCGGTCTGAACACCCATAGCCTCCTCACTGAATGGGTCTGAGAGGCCATCGTGAAGCAACAAGTCAGTTACGCCTTCCGGGTTACCCATCAAGAATTTGTATCCCCATCGGGCACGATGAGACAAATAAAAGCCTGTCCCACTCATGGACTCGGTTCCTCCACTCAGCAACAGATCGGCCTCACCCGCCTTGATCATCGTCGCAGCTTGCATGACGCTGAGCATACCGGATGAGCACACCATGTCGACCGCAAATCCATCTACGGTATCCGGGATTCCTGCCTTGAACGCAGCCTGTCGCGGAATAAGCTGTCCTTGACCAGCGCGAAGGATATTCCCGAAAATGAACAGATCGAGATTTTCTGGCGCCACGCCACTGCGCTCCAGTGAAGCCTTCATCACATGAGCAGCCAGGTCTACGGCTGAATGATCTTTCAAGGATCCGCCAAAGCGGCCGATGGGCGTACGAACGGCATCAACGATAAAAACGTCGCGCATGAGTCGGAGATCAGTTGGTGTACACTCTGTGTTGGCTGAATGTACACACCAGCATCAGCACGGTTCGAGCCGGAACCACTCGCCCTGTGAAGCCCGTAGGGATTTCACAATCACCAATGATACCTACTCAGTGCGCCCGGTTCGCAAGCGATAGGTCGTCGCGCGTATGAAACGCAAAGTGACCGATAAGCAAGCCTTTGACCAGTAATGCAGCCTGGGAAGCTGTTACATCAAACTGCTCATCCTTGCATTGGATCTGGTATCTGTCTCCAACCACCTTGATTTCCGAGATCAATTTGAAATCACGGCAAAGGCCCATCAACTCGTCCAACGAGGGCTGGACATATTCAACCTGACGGCGGGTCTGGAACGCGCCAGAACGCAGTGCTTTGACATTAGGTGGTAACATGGAAACAGGCGTCTGAATAGAGGCTGCCTCCTGTATCGGCTGGTGAATTCCCAACTTTAAACGGCACCTTAACGTCCCGACCGCATCTTTTTGGTCAGGAAATCAGAGAATCGAACGAAATGTCGAAGACTCCTGATTGTCTGCACCGTTTTCATCGCCCGCTTCATCAGTGGTCCCAAAATGTGCGTAGGCGTTTACCAGATCCGTGGCGATGGCACTAGCTGTGCGCCCTTCGATGTGGCGACGTTCAAGAGCAAACACCGGCTCTCCGTCCTTGACCAGAAACATGGATGGCGATGAAGGAGGAAGCCCCGCCAAATGCTCACGGACACGCGCTGTTGCTTCCATGTCCTGACCGGCAAACACTGTGGTGAACATGTCCGGGAGAACGTCGGCCTGCATCGACATCCGTACTGCTGGACGAGCCATTGCGGCAGCACAACCGCATACTGAATTGACAACGACCAACATGGTCTTGTCCTTGGAGGCCTCAAAGGCCTGATCAACTTCTTCTGCAGTCTTCAATTCATGAACGCCGACGGCGCTCAGTTCTGCACGCATGGGGGCGACGAGAGGCTCTGGGTAGGGCATGGAATCCGAAATGAGTTTGGGGAACGCGGTTGAGATGCGCGCATGTTGCGTGCGTTTCAACAGCCATGGGGTGTAAAACCCGGTTCAAACCCGGTTGATCCGCCTTGCCATCCCAATGCTCGTGAGCTTTGGATCAAGATGGGACCGTCGAATCGGTAGCGGGATGGATCATTTTTTCCCTCCATAAGGTTAAACTGCCTCGCAACACGGGTCTACCCTGCGCTTTCGCTGCCGCCAACTGGTGGGAGCGTTTTTTATTCGCCACTTCGCATTATCCAGTATTTCCCGCACCCAGGGGTATCGCACCGCTCCAGGCGGTCGGAATCGAAAAACGGTCATGAGTGATATCAAACCCACCTATTTGACGGAGGAAGGTCTCCAAAAGCTCAAGGATGAGCTCCATTTCCTGAAAACGAAAGAGCGGGCTCGTATTGCCCAGGCTATTGCTGACGCGCGCGCTCAAGGTGACTTGTCAGAAAATGCCGAGTACGATGCAGCAAAAGACGAACAGGGATTGCTGGAAGCCAAGATTGCAAAGCTGGAGACGGCGGTATCCAGCGCTCGCATCGTAGATGAGAGTCAGATTGACAGCTCAAAAGCCTATATCCTTTCGAATGTCAAAGTGAAGAATACGGCCAACGGGATGGAACAGACCTATACCCTGGTCTCGGCACAAGAAGCCGACTTCGCCACGGGAAAGATATCCGTCAAGAGTCCCATTGGAGAGGGCCTGTTGGGGAAAGCAGTCGGTGACAAAGTCGATATCACCGTTCCAGCCGGCACGGTGACCTTGGAAATCATGGAAATCTCCCGCGGTTGAGATTCGCGTATTTTGGAGCACTGAACAGATACTGAACGCTCATGGAAGCGCCTCCCATTGATCTGAGAAGTGACACGGTCACGCACCCTTCGCCGGCCATGATGCAAGCCATCATGGATGCGGCTGTTGGCGACGATGTATTCGGGGAGGATCCAACGGTTCACATCCTGGAATCCGAGACGGCAGCATTGCTCGGGAAAGAAGCGGCCGTTTACGTGCCTTCTGGCACCATGAGCAACCAGATTGCTCTGCGCATCCATGCGCAGCCCGGAGACGAGGTTATTCTGGAAGCAGATGCCCACATCCGTCATTATGAAGGGGGCGCGGCAGCCGGACTATCAGGTTTGCAGCTCAATCCGGTTCACGGCCATCGCGGAATCATGACCGGATCCCAGGTTGCAGCAGCTATTCGTGGCCATTTCGACTGGGATCCGCGCTCGAGCCTCGTATGTGTCGAGAACACTCACAACCGGGCCGGTGGCACAATCTATCCGCTGGACGTCATCACGGAGATTGCCGAGGTAGCACGAGAAAACAACCTGACCATGCACCTCGACGGTGCAAGGCTCTGGAATGCCTGCGTTGCATCTGGAGTATCAGAGGCAGCCTATGCAGAGCACTTTGATACAATCAGTGTATGCCTCTCCAAAGGTCTTGGTGCTCCCGTTGGTTCACTACTAGTTGGATCAGAGGAGCTCATAGCCAAAGCACGGCGCGTCAGAAAAGCATTTGGAGGGGGCATGAGACAGGTTGGCATTATTGCCGCAGCAGCGCTCCATGCCTTACGTCACCATCGCGAAGGACTTTCTACCGACCATGAGCATGCGCTTTTGCTCGCGCGTGAGCTGTCTGTTTTCGCAGCGGTTGACTTGGACCCTGACAGTGTCCAGACCAATATCGTCATGTTTGACGTGAACGATGGCCGGTCTGCAACGGACGTGTTACAGGAATTGGCCAACTGCGGCGTTCTGATGGTCCCATTCGGCCCCACCCGGATCCGCGCAACGACCCATCGGGACGTCACGGAAGCACATATCCGCGCGGCCATAGGCCGCGCGGGATCCGTTCTCGACCGCTCCTGAGGAATAGAATCAGGAAGGAAGTTCGTTGGCACAGACGTAAGCTTCTACCGCATGGAATTCAGGTAAACCCAAGGCATCCAGGCGCGTAGCTGTGTGCTGGTTGCGCTGCTTCGCCCGCTCCCAGAATTCGCGACTGTCGTGGGCACCCGGATACATGGCGCGATCCTTCTGACTTTCGTGCTTGAAAATCGCTTCGATCTTCCGATCCAAGTCGGCTTTTGACATGGGGATGAGCACGTTGGCTTCATCAATTTCCCATTCCTGCCAGGCGCCGCGATACAGCCACACCAATGGATGCGATTCTTCTGGATGCTTCGCGCGGAAACGATTCAATGCTTCCTGAATGGCGAAATAGCACATGCGATGCGTCCCATGCGGATCGGAAAGATCACCCGCCACGAAAATGTGGTGGGGCATCTTCTCTTCAAGCAGATCAAAAACAATCCGCACATCCTCCTCGCCGATCGGCTCCTTTCGAACGGTACCTGTCTTGTAAAACGGCATATCCAGGAATCTGGCATGACGCTGATCCAGATCCACGACTTCGATTCCAGCGATGGCCTCTGAATAGCGGATATACGCCTTGATCAGCTGCACATCTTCACTATCGACATCTCCGGGCTTCTTTTCATCCATGGCGGCACTCAATGCATCGACCTTTGCAATAACGTCGGCACTTCCGCCAAAGTAGGTAGCAGACATGCGCATGAAACGCAGATGGCGACGCACATCCGCGTCAAAGACCGCCACAGATCCGTTGGTCATGTAGGCAACGGTCATGTCATTGTCATTGCGGACACATTTGTCCAGCATGCCACCCATGGAGATGACATCATCATCAGGATGAGGCGAAAACAGGATCATGCGCTGAGCTGACGGCAAATCCTCCGAGTAGGCAATCCTGCGCCGAAGACTCTCGAAAACATGCTTGCACAGATCGTCGATGTTCAGGTACAGATTGGCAAGAGAATGCAGATGGTGACGATGGAAATCGGACTCTTCTAGTGTCAGGATGGCCTTTTCCGTGCGTTCGGCCAACCAGATGACCGCCCGCTCCATCAACTCCTCAGTCCATGCCACTTCGCCAACAATCCAAGGTGTTTTGATCCTGGTGAGCTCGCCAGCCGCTGCACGATCCAGACAAATCAGGGCATTGGCATGCCTTTGCAGATACGATGCAGTGACCGAGTTGGTGACTTTCTCCTCAACGGCCCGTCGAATAATAGGCGCCTTGTGCTCTCCCGTGGCCAAGAGAATCACATGACGGGCGTCCAGGATGGTCCCGACACCCATCGTGATAGCTTCCCTTGGTACGTTTTCATCTCCAAAGAAATCACTCGCTGCGTCTTTTCTCGTGATTTCGTCAAGGATGATGCGACGTGTCCGGGTTTTGGGGCCCGAACCGGGCTCATTGAAACCAATGTGACCGGTTCGCCCGATGCCCAGCAAGATCAAGTCCAGTCCGCCTGCATCCCGAATTGACTGCTCATATCCCCGGCACCAGGCTGATATCTCTCCACGCTCTATGTCTCCGCGCGGAATATGGATATGCTCTTCGGGGACATTGACGTGATCAAAAAAGTTCTCACGCATGAACCGGTGATAACTCTGCAGCGCTGCAGGCTCCATCGGATAGTATTCATCGAGGTTGAAGGTGACCACATTGCTGAAATCAAGTCCTTCTTCCTGATGCATCCGGATCAGATGTCGGTACACACCGATGGGGGTGGATCCTGTCGGGAGGCCAAGAACGGCTTGACTGGAGTCGGCGGCCCGCTCGGTGATCAAGGATGCGATTCGGCGGGCAACGTCTACTGCCATGTCGGAAGAAGACGTGAAAAGTTCGACGGGAATATTTTCCCACCAGGATCCTTCCGTCGTACTGCCCTCGGAAGGTCCTTGACCTGGGTGATTAGCCATGTGTGAGCCAGCTTGTGCTGGTTTCAGGTGCTGGGATCAGGGCGAGCAGCGAAGATACGCGTTCTGAAAAGCCCTTCCACATGCGGATTCAAATAAAATCGCAAAACGAGTACGTCAATCTCAGGATATGGATAAGTTCAGACTGCGAGGATTGTAAGGAAGCAGCCTACACGTGCAGTACCCATTCCCCGCCAAGCCGGCTGGCAGGCTACCCTCACTATCCAAGCCCCAATGAGGTTTTCTTGCTGATGAATTGCCGGACTCCCGTCGCTCCTGGCCGGACGTCCCACGCTACTTCTGAATCCCGGTCTCCCCATTTGACCCCAGGAACAACATGAAAGGGACCCCCAACACTTCCTCCGCCGTGCTGGCCACCATGGATGGTAATCAGGCTGCTGCCCATATCGCCTATCGCGCAAGCGAAGTCATCGCCATCTATCCAATCACTCCAGCTTCTCCCATGGGAGAATTGGCTGACCTTTGGAGCGCCCAAGACCAGCGCAATATCTGGGGTACGACGCCGCGCGTAGTCGAATTGCAAGCAGAAGCTGGTGCGGCTGGTACCGTTCATGGTGCGCTTCAAAGTGGTGCGCTGACAACGACGTTTACGGCCAGTCAGGGTCTCCTACTGATGATTCCCAACATGTACAAGATTGCTGGAGAGCTGACTCCGGCCGTTTTTCATATCGCGGCCCGGAGGCCCCATGCCGTCAGCCGCAGTTCCAAAAGGTCTTCCTCCAGGAGGATTGAAGCGTTCTCCCGGTTGATCAGGATACTGCCTATTCATCAACCCGGCGTCGACACCAAGGCACCGGGTTGGCGTTGTCCTTCACGTGTCTTCTTCCTCCTTTTGGAGCACCGTCATGAAACTGAATACACAT
>CALIKL010000083.1 GCA_938018055.1 uncultured bacterium | reverse complement strand
ACGGGAATTTGTCCGGAGCACGGCCGCGATGGCGGCAACTGCCGCCATCGCGGCCCCAAGCGCCGCCTCGCTGGCTGCGTCGGGTATGGAATCAGACACACGGTTCCCCGGGAGCACGACAGCGGAAAGCGGGAGCACGTTCAATCTGAACTATGCGCCACATCTCGGGATGTTCAGTCAGCATGCCGGAGCTGATCCGGTGGATCAGCTGAACTTCATGGCAGACGAAGGATTCCGTGCCTTCGAGGACAACGGCATGAAAGGGCGCACCATCCAGGTACAAGAAGCCATGTCCCGCACCATGGCTGATCGTGATATCCAGATGGGTGTGTTCGTGGCTCATACCATTTTCTGGCGGGAGCCCAATCTGGCCTCTGGCAGGGATGACTGGCGGGATCAATTCCTTAGCGAAATCGAGGAGTCTGTCGAAGTCGCTAAGCGCGTGAATGCCACCTGGATGACGGTTGTCCCAGGTCATGTGGACCTGCGAAAGGACATGGGGTATCAAACCGCAAACGTAGTCGAGACCCTACGTCGCGCCTCAGCTATCCTGGAGCCGCACGGTCTGGTCATGGTTCTCGAGCCGCTGAACCCTCGCGATCATCCTGGGCTCTTCCTTACCGAGATGGCGCAGGCCTACAACATCTGTCGAGCTGTCGACAGTCCCGCGTGCAAAATCCTTGACGATCTTTACCATCAGCAGATCACAGAGGGCAACCTCATCCCAAACATCGACGCAGCGTGGGATGAGATTGCATACTTCCAGATCGGCGACAATCCGGGCCGCAAAGAGCCTACAACGGGAGAGATCAATTATCTGAATGTGTTCAAGCACATTCACGACAAAGGATTCACCGGTGTGATGGGCATGGAGCATGGAAACTCCCAACCCGGGAAAGATGGTGAGCGCGGCGTTATAAATGCCTATCGCTCAGTCGATGCCTTCTGACGGGGGATCAATACCCCTCTTGATCAATGCCGTCGATGCGATCCGGAATGCGATAATTGACGCCTAAACGTTCCAAATGCCGCAAATTCAGGGCCAGGCGATCATAAAAGTCATCCAAATCCCGTAAGGCAGCTGGCGTCCAGACCACCTCTGACAGTGCGATGGCCCGAGGGAAGGCCATGTATTCCACATACTCCGGCGTTGAGATGTACTCGGTCCATACGTTACCCTGGGCTCCGAGGACATGGACGGCTTCTTCGCTGCTCAACTCGTCGGGAATCGGATCGAAGGCATAAACCGTATCGAGTGGGATGGTGCGATTGGCCCAATTCATGGCAAGCGGCTCCGTCTCCGGGTCGCCCTGGTAGAAGTCGAAATACAGATAGTCGGTAGGCGTCATGATAACATCATGGCCCATCTGTGCCGCCTCGATGCCTCCAATCGTTCCGCGCCAAGACATGACCGTTGCGTTGGGCGCCAGTCCTCCCTCGAGGATTTCATCCCATCCGATAAGCTGCTTGTCCAAGCTGTTCAGGTGGGCTTCGATGCGGCGAACAAACCAGCTCTGCAGGGCTTCTTCGTCAGCCAGTCCTTCGCGACGCATGACTTCCTGAGCCACCGGGCTTTCTTCCCATTGAATCTTCGGTACCTCATCAGCACCGATATGGATGTAAGGGCCAGGAAACAGCTCTGCAACTTCGTCTAAAACCGTGTAAAGGAAATCAAAGGTTGCCTCGGAGGGACACAGGATATCCTCTTGAATGCCCCATGTGGTTTTGACTTTGTAAGGTCCCTCGTGACATCCGAGCTCGGGGTAAGCCGCCAGTACGGCTCCGGTATGTCCCGGGATATCAATCTCCGGGATCACGGTCACATTTCGTGCTGCCGCATAGGCAACAACATCCCGAATCTCTTCCTTGGTATAGAATCCTCCGTGTGGGATGCCGTCCCCGATGTACGGATCCAGATTCTTCTCAACAACTGTTTCGCTTCGCCATGCTCCCACTTCGGTTAGCCGTGGGAACGCGTCAATCTCGACGCGCCACCCTTGATCCTCTGTGAGGTGCCAGTGGAAGACATTCAATTTGTAGCGGGCGATCACATCGATATAATGCTTGACGAATGCTACGTCGAAGAAATGTCGCCCGACATCCAGGTGCAATCCCCGGTATCCGAAACGCGGAGCATCATCAATAGAGACATGAGGGAGGATCCAAGCCGTATCCGGGGCCGGCCCATTACCGGATATGTCCGCAGGGAGCATCTGCTGCAAGGTGGTCAGTGCATAGAATGCTCCCGACGCGTCACCGGCTCGGATGGTAACACCATCGTCGTCGACTGTCAGTCCATAAGCCTCATCGTCCAATGAGTCATCGAGTACCAGTTGGATATCCCCAGAGCTGGACTCTACGCGAAGAGCGTTCCCCATCGGCGTGGTCCACATCTCCGAGAACAACTGAGCGACGGCCTCAAATTCTTCGTTTACCACATGGAAGGCAGACTGCGCAGTCAGTGTATACGATCCTTCCGTCACCGCCATGGAAGCTGGACGCGGGACGATAGGCACCATCTGCTGATTTGATTCCATAGATGTGTCACCCTTGCCGGAGCAACCGGACAGCACACTGGTCGAAAAAAGGAGCGCGAATAGGGCGCAAACTATTCGTATTCGAGTTGTCAGATCAGAGCGTTCAGGCCCAAGGGGAGAACTGTAATTCCGGCGAATCATACGTTTAGGGGCTTCAAGTAATCAAAAACGGAGCGCATGTGGATCGATGCTCCTTTCAAAACTCTTCATCATCGTCGTCCTGGGGCAATTCAGGGGCAAAAGAGTCCGGGATGGGGAAGGTACGATTGACCACGTTTATGTTTGACGGGTCAAATCCGAAGAGGTCTTCTGGAGAGAAAATGCTTCGGAAGTCTGTCGGCGTAAAGAACGGTTCGAATCGTGAGGCCAGCTCGTCGAGGCGCTTCAAGTAGAAGGCCGTATTCTCGTCCGGTGAGGACGGGTCCCACATGGTTGCAAGGCGAGCGAGTTCGAATGCCGGTCCACTGGATGTGGATCCACCAACGTACCACGTGATGCGATCCCCCTTCCGGAATTTATGGGCATTGTTTTCGTTGTGCTCCCGAGCCAATTCGTATACGGCGCTACGAGAGCGTTTTCCCAGATCTACGTCTCGATGGTAGACTTCGAGGGAATCACGGAGGGTGTCGGTTCTGCAGAAATTCGAAGGATGCTCCCAGTTGTGCTCCGTAATTCGTTCGCGGATATCCAGGTACGTATCGTGTAGGCCTTGAATATCTTTTTCCAGTAACCTGAATACGCAGGAACGGACGAAACGTCGCCCGAAGGGTTCGAGGGAACGGGAAACCAGCGCAGAGCCCTTCATTTTCGTGCTCCCATCATATCCCCGCAGAGCATAGTTCTTCTTTTTATAGGAAAGGATGCGTGCATACCGACCGTCGAATCCAATTCGAATACCTTCAGGCATCTCATCGTTGAGTCGCTCCAGAAAGGCCTGTTCAGCTTGTTCTCCTTCAACCGTTCGGGGTGGGACAAACAACACACCGTCGGTATCCACCTCGACCAGCGAGCCACCTCGTTCAACAATCAGTCGCATGATACTAAGGAGTATGTCCTGCCCCGTTGTGGCTACCCGGTCGGCTTCAGAATAGTCATTGAACAGGGCTCCTGAAAATCCCAGGTAACCGTAAAAGCTGTTGATGACGATTTTATACGAGTTCTGGCGTGCGTCGAGTGCGCTCTTCAGCTCCGTTGAGCGCGCGTCCTTCATAGCCTGCTTGGCATCCATCCGAAGCGTAGTCAATCTGCGAAGCACGTCGGGAAACAGCCCGAGTGCGTCACGATCCGGTCTGATGTTGTAGTTGAGCATGATGGATGGGTACAAACTCTCAACATCAGCATAGACTACTGGCCCCGTGATACCAGTACAGAATATGTCCGTGTATCCGCCATGGGATTGGCTACCCCATTCAGATCTGGGCAGGGACTGGCGCCGACGCAGGTGCTCTCGTACAAACAGACTTTCGATTTTGGAAGCAGGGCCGACGCGCGCCACCTGACCGTACTCCATGGGGAGCATCTGAGTCAG
>CALIKL010000082.1 GCA_938018055.1 uncultured bacterium | reverse complement strand
ATCCATCATACTCAGGCAATCTCGAGAGAGTAGCCGTCGTTATCCGACTTGTTACGGGCAATGATGTAAATCAGAACACCAAAGCCAGCCTTGGCGAGGACATCAGCGATGGCATAACCAATCTGCATCCCTATCAGTCCCACGTCGGCACCCAGCAAGGGCAGCGCATACGTGATCGGGTAGAAACCCCAAGTGGCGAGAAGAAGCCAGCGGGCGTTTTTCAGGAGCAGGCCAACGCGTCCGCCTTGCTCATCGATTACCTGCCCTACCTCACCCCAGAGGATGTAGAGGATATAGGCAAAAGGAATGGACGAGAGCACACCCCAGAGGATGATAGAGCTTGCTTCGGCAGCGCCTTCGCCTGGGTAGCCAAGCACGATCATGGCCGTAGCCGCAATGATGAGCTTGGTAAGCAGACCTTCCGATTTCTGACGAGAAAGACCCATTACCAGGATCAATTCGGCCAAAAGCAGAGGCACGGTAAGCAGCCAATCAACGTAGCGGTAAGCGTCATTGAAAAGGTCCACGTTGAAAGAGTAAGCGCCATTAACGTACTCGGTGGCGTGCTCCCAACTTCCCATGATTCGGAAGTAATGGTAGCCGGCGATACCGACAACAATGGCGGAGACAATCAAGGAGATACGATACTTGGGTGCCACTCGCTCACGTGCCAAAATGAAGAAGGCAAACGCCCCCAGCATCGATGCGATCGTGAACGAAAACATGTTGTACACGACCCCATATTGTTCGAGGCTTAGAGTTTCCATGGTTTCTGAGGTGAGGTTTAAAAAAAGAGCGCATGGTGCGCCATGGGGGATAAGAGCAGAAAAGCGCTTTTTTGTAACACTTGAACGCTTTTAAATCACTCATAATCACATTCTCTTACTATAAATCGATCAAAAGAGCATTTGTGAGCGTTTATGACCTCCAATACTGCGGCCAAAATTCTCGGTGTCCACCCCTCAACCATCAAACGTCAGTGTCATCGGGGCCGATTGCACACAGATCGTACCCGTGGTGGCCACCTCCGGATCAATGCCTCTCAGTTGGCTGACTATCTCCATGAAGACCATGGAGATCATATTCTGCATCTGGTTGGTGTCGGTCTGACAAGCTACCTGGATGCGCTCCGCGCTCATTTTGAGCAGAACTGTGACGACAGACTGACCGAAATATTGTTTGACACGCTGCTCGAAGGGAATGAGCGTGACTTCCATGCGATGGTGGAACACCTTTTTCTCGTGTATCCCGAGGACGTTTTGGTCCTGGGCCCCATCCTACTGCGCCTGTTGTGCGAAATCGAAACCCGCTATCTGCATGGCGAATTGAGCATCGCTGACGAGCACCGAATTACCCAGTCGATACGTGATACGATCGTTCGTCATCACTTCCGTATGATGGAATCTTTTCGTCCAAACGGAAAACAGGTAATCATCGGCTGTGCAGAACGGGATCATCATGATATAACGGCCTTGCTTACCCGAGATGTCTTTTCCGCCAGGGGATATACCGTCCGTTACCTTGGTGCCGATGTGCCCAACGAGGAATTCCGCCGTGAGCAAGAGAAGTGGAATGCGGACATCGTTTGCATCTCGCGGACCCTGCCTTCCGGCCCGGGAGAGGATCGTAATTTGTTACGAAGCCTGATTGATTCGCTGGATCGTCATCGAACCTATGACGTCGTTCTTGGAGGCCAGTGGTCGGAGTGGGCTCGGTGCATTGCAGATCGTAACAAAGGAATTCGTGTAATAGACACGTTGATGCAGCTGGACAACGCCCTCGTGGCCTATGACTGACGCGTGCGCCGCGTCTCTGCCTAGGAAGCTACTTTTTCCGCACCAGCCACCGTACGCCCAGCAGAAGGACCAGCGCCGCTGAATAAAGCACGGGATCACGCTCAAGCAGCTTGGTCTGCCACAGGAAGTGCAGAACACCCAGCGCGGCAACCGGGTAGACCAATTGATGGAGTCGATTCCACTTCTTCCCGCCGAGTCGACGGATCCAGCCTGACGTTGAAGTCAGGGCCAGCGGAATCAGCAACAGCCAGGACAGCATCCCAACCAAAATCCAGTTCCGTTCGAGAACGTCTTCTATGATCGGATTCAGAGCCAGCTGATGATCGAAGACGAACCACGACACTACGTGCAGCGTGGCATAGAAAAAGGCAAACAGCCCCACCAGTCGGCGAAATCTAATCGTCCAATGCCATCCCATCAGGCGACGCAAGGGGGTAGAAGCTAATCCTACCAGCAGTAGGATCAGTGCGGTGTTACCGGTCCAATGCTGGATCAATTCAACCGGGTCATCGACGAAATCGCCTCCCGTCAACCGACCAAACAAGAAGATGCGGTCGCCCAGAATAAAAACAGGCGCCAGCAGTCCAATCCAGAGCACCCCTTTCGCTCCAGGAATCCAATTTCGCGAGCGGCGCCCGACTGACGGCGGAAGCGTAGCCATCAAAAATACCGCTGCAGATCCATTCCGTCGTAGAGTGATGCGACCTCTTCGTAGCCATTGTACATCAATGTGTCGCGGCGGAAAAACTCGCCCAGCCGACGTTCTGTTGCCTGACTCCAACGAGGATGGTCCACTTCCGGGTTGACATTCGCATAGAAACCGTATTCGCGCGGGATCGCTTCATTCCAGGTCGTGCGGGGCTGGCGCTTGGTGAACCGAATTTTGACGATGGATTTGGCACCCTTGAATCCGTACTTCCACGGAACGATCAGTCGTATCGGTGCACCATTCTGGGGCGGCAATTTCTTGCCATAAACGCCGGTGACGAGGATGGTCAGCGGATGCATGGCTTCATCCATACGCAACGCCTCAACATAGGGCCACGGCAAAACGGGACTATTCTGCCCAGGCATTTGACGACGATCCATCAACGTCGTGAACTCAACGTAGTTGGCATCCTCCGTCGGACCCAGGCGCTCAATCAGATCCTTCAGCATGAAGCCGTTCCACGGAACGACCATGCTCCAGCCTTCAACACACCGCATGCGGTAGATGCGTTCCTCGATGTCCAGGCCGTCAACCAACTCGTCAAACGAGAACACGCGTTCTTCCGATACTTCACCCGTGACTTCAATGGCCCAAGGATCAGTCCGGAAGTCCTGCGCATTCTTCTTGGGATCGCCCTTGCCCGTACCGAACTCGTAAAAATTGTTATACCCGGTCACCGTTTCCCACGGTGTCAGATCATCATCGAACGTCCCTTCAACACGAGGGGCGTTCTTTTGACGCGCCCAAACGCCTCCTGCGATCAACGACCCACCGATTCCAGCAACGGACGCGCGCTTGATAAACGAACGCCGATCCATGTAGATGGACTCAGGGGTAACTTCGGAAGGGTGCGGGTGCTGATTCCTGGGCATGATAACGGTCCCGGTGATTGTGGTCGCTGCGCCTATGTTGGATATGGACGCGATTCCATTACACACCGGGCGGTGAGTTGTTCACATCCGGACACCACCTGGTCACAACACCTTATGACCTGTCTGATTCGCGTGTCAGACGGAGCTGGCGTGCGGGCTCATCGTTGGATAATGACACCCTCGGCAATCTCCACAGTAGGAAAGCGGACAACTTCCGCCCCTTCGTGCAAGCCTTCAACAACTTCTATCCGCTGGGAAGAGCGGGCTCCGACCTCGATGGCCTGACGAGCTACCGTATCACCATCCAGTCGGAACACGTACCACGCTCCTGACTCGCGAAAGACGGAAGAGATGGGAACGGTCAGGGCATCGGCGGACGACCACACCTCAATATCCGTGTCGACGCGGTACCCATCTCCCATGCCCGATCCCAAAGCCTCAGAAGGCTGCTCTGCAGACAGCATGACCCCTCCTTGGCCGGACCACTCTGCATCGATCACGACATTGACACGCTGTTCTTCTACACCGAGCGCAGACCATTTCGTGAATGCGGCCGGCTCAACATAGCGTACGGTTCCGCTTACGGATCCGTCCTCTCCCCAACCAGAGACCACAACCGGATTGCCCGGGCGAATACGAATGGCATCTTCGCTGAGCACATCTACAACAATTTCCAACTGACGCAGATTTCCCGTTTCCATGATCGGCTCACCGGCAGCGACCACCCTTCCGCTCCGATCCATGATGCGCAGGATCACACCCGCTTCGATGGCACGCACCACTACACCATTGGCCATTCGATCTGCTTCGCTGGTCAGCGCCATGGCACGAGCACTCTGCTCCTCAGCGACGGCTACACGAAGCACGGATTCTGCAGCATCTGCCTGCCGTCGTGCCGACGCCGCAGCCAACTCCGCTTGTTCAAGCTCCTGAGGAGATAGAATATCCGTCTCGGCCAAGGTTCGCTGTCTTACCAACGTTCGCTGCGCTTGCTCGGCAATCGCACGGGCATCATCGAGCAAACCGCTCAACCGAGCCGTCTGCGCGGTGGCCGCTTTCAGTCGTGCTTCTGCAACGCGCAGCGATGGCTGCGTTATGCGTAATTACTGCAATCGCGGTTTGTAGCTCCTCGTTGACGCGCTCGAGCGCACGCAACACGATACGGCCCGTTTCCAGGTCCAGCGCTCCCGTTGGCTCGTCGCAAAGCAAGACCTGAGGGCGCTTGGCAACGGCCCGGGCGATGGCAACGCGTTGCTGCTCTCCACCGGATAACTGGGCAGGAAAATGATCCAGCCGGTCTCCCAGGCCTACCAGCTCCAGCGCCTCCGCGGGTGTCATCGGATCGTCCGCGATTTCCGTAACCAGGGCCACATTTTCGCGAGCAGTCAGCGAAGGAATGAGATTGTAGAACTGAAAGACGAATCCGACGTGATGACGACGATATGCCGTTAATGCCTCTTCGTCTGCCGTATCCAGCTGCTGATCCCGGTACCAGACGCGTCCCTTTGTCGGGCTGTCCAGACCCCCCAAGATGTTGAGTAGCGTACTCTTGCCACTTCCCGAAGCACCGAGTAGCACCAGTAGTTCTCCTTCACGCAGATCGAAATCAACATCACGGAGCGCTACGACTTGGACTTCGCCCATGTCGTAGATCTTGGATAACGCGCGCGCTTTGAAAATATGGGGGCGTTCCATGGCAGAAAGGTCGTCTTACCATAGAGGGTATGCAATTCTTTGGTTGTGCGTTGCCGGGAAAACCCGGAACAGGTGCAGATATGCTTCGGGGGCTTTTCACGCGCGGATTCCGGCAGTCAAATACAAAGCCCGTATCTTCTTCAGCCGGTGCAACGCATCGATCATTCGGCCAAAGAACGCAACGACCCATTTTATCCATGTCATTCCACGGACGCTCCCTTATCGGATTCTCTCACGGTTCTGCCGCAGGCTCCTCCTTCGAGGCCATCAACCCGGCATCTGGCGAAGCCCTGGAAGGCATGTTCTTCACGGCATCCCCTTCCGATGTTGACCGCGCCGCTACCCTGGCGGCTGAAGCCGCCGGTACACTGGCCAACACGTCCCCGGCTGTGCGCGCGGCCTTCCTTCGCAGTATGGCCGATGAACTCGAAACAAGCCGACCCCTGATCGTTGCCCGAATGCCTCTCGAAACGGCTCTTCCAGAAGGCCGCGCGAATGGTGAACTCGGGCGCACGATCGGGCAATTGCGCATGTTTGCCGATGTGGTTGAAGAAGGATCCTGGGTAGATGCCCGTCTGGAATCTGCGCAACCCGATCGTGCGCCGGTCCCGAAGCCTGACTTGCGTTACATGCGTATCGCACTGGGGCCCGTGGCCGTTTTTGGCGCCTCCAATTTTCCGCTGGCATTTTCCGTGGCAGGTGGAGATACGGCCTCTGCCTTTGCCGCTGGCTGTCCGGTTGTCGCCATCAGCCACTACGCTCACCCCGGCACCAGCGAGATTGTGGGAACGGCCATTCAGCGCGCCGTGAAAGCGGCTGGTCTTCCCGAAGGTACCTTTTCCTTGTTGCAAGGCACCGGCCCGGATGTGGGTATCCCACTCGTTGAACACCCGGCTATCAAAGCCGTTGGGTTTACGGGCTCCCGAACGGGTGGCCTGGCTATCGCAGATCGTGCAGCGGCCCGCAAGGAGCCCATTCCGGTATTTGCCGAAATGAGCAGTGTCAATCCCGTCATCATACGATCAGGTGCACTGGCGAATCGATCTGATGCCATTGCAACCGGACTGGCAGGATCTGTAAGCCTCGGCGTAGGCCAGTTTTGTACCAATCCGGGATTGGTGCTGCTTCCGACAGGACAGGCCGCTGAATCCTTCATCCAGGCCTTCTCCAGCGCCATGGATGCCTCGAAAGGCGGGACGGCTCTTCATTCGGGAATCGCGAAGGCCTACGATGCAGCAACACAAGAGCGCGCGGGCCATCAGGAGGTAGAGACGCTGGCCTCAACGGCCAACGACACCGGTACAAACCGGGTGAATCCCTGGATCTTCCGTACGTCTGCTGAGGCACTTCTGGCGGACGAGACGCTGACAGGTGAAGCATTCGGGCCTTCGACTACGATGGTGACCTATGCTACCGATGACGAATTGCTACGCGTCCTGAAATCCTTGGAAGGACAACTTACCATGACTCTCCAGGCTGATGACTCGGATCTTCCCATAAGCGACGATATTGTCGTGGCGCTGCAACGCCGATCCGGTCGATTGGTCATGAACGGGTTTCCCACAGGCGTGGAAGTGTGTTCTGCAATGGTTCACGGCGGACCTTTCCCGGCGACGACCGATGCCCGGTCTACGTCGGTGGGAACGGGGGCGATAGAACGCTTCTCGCGCCCCTTCTGCTTCCAGGATGCTCCCGCAGACATGTTGCCCGAGGCACTGAAAGATGGTAATCCCTTGGGCATCTGGCGGCTGGTAAATGGCGAACGGACGAGAGCCTAGGTGGACGGCATTCTAGGCATTGAGTTGAGCACCGCAGAGTGGCTCCTATTCCTCGTGGCAGGAATCGGAACGGGCATCATCAACACGCTGGCCGGTAGCGGGTCCCTGATCACGCTGCCGATTTTCGTGTTCATCTGCGGTCTGCCTGCGCCTGTCGCCAACGGTACCAATCGAATTGGTGTCCTGCTCCAGAGCGGTGTCGGTTTGGCCACCTATCGACAGCGAGGAGCTCTGGACCTGGCCGGCACACCTCGGCTCCTGACGGCCATCATCCTGGGCGCCATCGTCGGCGCATTGATCGCGGTGGATTTGAACGAGGAGACCATGAATGTGGTACTGGGTGTCCTCATGGCTGTGATGCTGGTAGTCCTCATCTTGAAGCCATCGCGTTGGATCCACGACCAACCTTTCGATGCGAAGCGCTCCAACCACCCGCTTTCGCTTCTGGCTTTCTTTGCCATCGGAGTGTACGGTGGATTCATCCAAGCCGGTGTGGGCATTTTCCTCTTGGCTGGATTGGTCCTGATTTCCAGATTTACCCTGAAGAGTGGCAACGGAATCAAATTGCTGGTCGTGTTCTTATACAGCATCCCGAGCCTGGCCGTTTTCTTCTGGTTCGATCAAGTTCATCTTGGATACGGACTGGCTATGGCCGTTTTTCAGGCGATTGGTGCCTGGATCGGAGTACGCTGGATCACCCAATTTGAGCATGCCGATGTGTGGATCCACCGTATTTTGATTGTGGCCGTCGCCGCTGCCGCGATTAAATTCCTCTTCTGACCCCTCGTAATTCAGACCATCCTGCCATGCGCGCTCCTGCCCGCTCCGTCCTATTCGGTTTCCTCCTCACGGCATCTGTCTTGATTGCTACTGGTTGTGGTTCATCTGATCCACTCAGAAGCCCCTCGCTGGCTGCCATGGCCCAGCCTGCCCCGGACTCGTTTGATGTGGACATGCAGACCAGTGCCGGTTCCATTACGCTGCGTCTGTATCGCGACTGGTCTCCAAAGGGCGTCGATAGAGCCTTCTACCTCTTCCGCAACAACTACTACGAGGGCACGCGTTTCTATCGGGTCATCAACGGATTCGTGGCACAGTTCGGGGGCTCAGGAGATGCCGATGTGGACTCGGTCTGGTCCAGTATGTCCATTCAGGATGAACCCGTTCGTACCAGCAATCTGCGAGGTACGATTTCCTTTGCCCGGGCAGGTCGTAATTCGAGGAATACCACCATGTATATCAACTTGGTGGATAATACGCGTCTGGACTCGCTTGATGCCGGGGGCGTGATTGGGTATCCACCAATCGGCCGCATTTTACGCGGGATGACGACGGTCGACAGTCTGAACGGAGAGTACGGCGCCGCGCCCATGCGGACGAATTTGACAGCTCCTGTGCTGCGACAAGAGTATCCTCGCCTCGACTCGATCTCGGCCACACGGGTGAGCCGCATGTGGTAGGACGATCAGCCGATCGGCTTCCAGTCCATCACATCACCCGCGCCCTCCTCTCCCCCGCCCCCTCGTAATCCGTCCGCTCCGTCAATGAACAACTGAAGGTGGGGGAAAGGAATCTCAATCTTGGCCGATTTGAGAGCCTTGAACACTTTCTCCGTGTATTCCGCTTTCAGGGGCACTTCATTGGAGGTATCCCGGATGTAGAAGCGCAGCACCATGTTGACGCTCGAGGATCCAAGATCCGTCACCACGACTTTTACGGGGTGGTCACCCGCAATTCGAGGATCAGAATTCGGCAGTTGGAGAATGACTGATCGGGCCGCTTCCGTTGACTCCTTGTAGGCAATTCCGAAGGGGACTTCGACGCGTACTACACCCATGAGGGTGGGGTTGATCAACTTCTGGTTGATCATGAGCGTGTTCGGCATCACCATCACTTCGTTGTTCAGCGTTCTGAGGCGAGTCGAGCGTAGCGTGATCTCCCGCACCATTCCGTAGGTCCCGTCGACCACAACCTAATCCCCAACACGAAACGGCCTGTCAATCATGATGGTCACCCCGGAAATGAAGTTTTCCAGACTATCCCTGGCCGCAAAACCCAAGGCCAAACCGACGATGGACAAACCGGCAACCAGGGCAGTGACGTCAATGCCGAACTGCGCCAGTACCGTAACCATGATGAACGTCCACGCGATGATCCCAAACGATTTCATCAACAGGCTTTCCAGCCCAGCATCGATTCGTTTACTTCGCCCCAGCACTTTCGCCAGCACCTTTCGCGTTATGCGGTAAGCCACATACAAGAACAGGAAAACAAGTGTAGCCGTGATCAACTCGGGCAACACGTTTTCTATGAAGTTGGCAAAAAAGTCACCCATTTTCTGTCCAAAGGACGAAATGTCACCCGATGCCAAGGCGTCAATGGCTGCGCCCACCTCCTTGCCCGCCTGAAGGACGCCCTCAGTAGAGTCGGCGGCCTGAACGAGCGAATCTGGCGATTCCTGAAGGATTTCTTGGGAGTCTTGGAGCGTCTTGATCATGTGAGAAAAGACACGCAGGACGGATAACTGCCGTCGTGCATCGATCGTGACAAGGATGTATACTCTGTGAGTACGTAACAGACTCAATTATTTGAGGGATTCGCCAGCCGGAGCACCGGCTAAAGGCACGCCCATTTCACCTTGAATACCACCCGCATCTTTCGGTTATGGCCTGCGATACTCCTGCTGCTGATTCTTTCAGGATGTGCAGGCGATGCAGGTTCGGATGACGCGACGATTCCGGTTGACTCCAGCGCAGTCGTCCACGATTCCCCTGACTCTCACGATGCTTCCCCTGGACAGGCCGACCCTTCTGAGGCAGCGGAGCCCACGGTCGAAGCAGACACGACGCTGGCGGCGGACATCACGGTGGCCGCTCCAGATTCATCTCGCGTAGCGGGACGCGTCGGTGAAACGCTCGAGCAAGCTGGAGATGTTTTCCAGAACATCGGATTCCGCATTTTCTGGGCCATCGTCCTGCTGGTCCTCTTCTATGGATTAAACAAATCCATCGTTTGGCTTCTGGATCGCTTGGCAGAACGGCGTGCGGAGCGTCGATTGTTCTACAAGCGCATGGTCCCCCTGGTGCGCGTGCTCATCTGGAGCATTGGACTCTACGTCATCATTCGATTCGTCTTCCAGGTCAATGCCCAAAGCCTGCTTGCCGCCACGGCGGCTATCGGTGTGGCTGTTGGTTTCGCTGCCCAGGATCTTTTGAAAAACATTTTCGGTGGCCTTGTCATCATCACGGATCGCCCCTTCCAGGTGGGTGACAAGATTTCCGTGGCAGGAACGTACGGTGAGGTTTCCTCGATCGGACTACGCTCAACGCGCATTGTGACGCCAGATGACAACTTGGTCACCGTGCCCAATGCTCAGGTCGTGGATTCTCAGGTTGCCAATGCGAATGCGGGTGCCCTCGATTGCCAGGTCGTCACGGACTTGTACCTCCCAGGGTGGGTCGATGAGCGCTTGGCCAAGCAAATCGCTTTTCAGGCGGCCGCTTCTTCCAAATACGTGTATCGCAACAAGCCTATCGTGGTCATTGTCAAAGACACGTTCAAGGAGACCTTCCTGACGCAGCTGAAGGTGAAGGCGTACGTTATCGATACGCGCTTCGAGTTTCTGCTCATGAGCGACATCACGGAGCGTTGCCGGGAAGCCTTCAGGGAGGCCGGCCTCCTGACAAAACGAGACGCCATGGCTGTGATGCGGCATGGCGAATCCGGAGGTGGCCATGCAGACGCCTGAGGCAAGGTTACAAAGCTTACGGGAGCGTGCATTCGAAGGAGGGCACCGATTCGCCGCGCGGATTGATTCGAAACTCGAAGAGGTAAAAATCAAGCTGCATGAGCTTTCCGAGCTGATTCCTGAAGTCCGCACTCCGGCCGAACTTGCTAACGCTCGGATTCACCTCCAATCGGCCCTCCTTCCCTTATATCAGGAAGTCACCCAAACCGCGCTGGCACCGGACGAATTGGCAAGCGCATTTGGAGACTGGATGTCCGAGATGGATCAGTTCGTAGCATACTGGCCCGCGGTGTTGGAGGATGAAGAACCGGAGCGCTTGTATCAACCGTCATCTGCCGACGGCGCCTTCACGGCAACACGAAAGGGACTGATTCGACTGACGCGCAGCATTGGAACGCCGCCAGAGACACGAATTCGAGAGGTCCCCGTTGGCGCGTTGGGGCAAGCATTCGTGCGTGAATGGTTGCCCGTGCAATTCGGCAAGGTCCTGGATGATGATCGCAAGCGCGTGGCGCAGGTCATGGCGCGACTCGAGCGTACGCTCTCCGATCTGGTATATGCCATCCTGAGGGCTGAAAACCGTTGGCAGTTGTCCCTGGTGGCCCAATCAGAATCCACCGTTGAAGGGTCTCTGACGTCAAATGAAGGCGATTCCTCACAGCCTGTGCAGGAGGACATCCAACCTGCCGAAATATCTTCAACAGTGCTGGAGCCGGTGCATCAGGCAGAGCAGCGGTTTCGCGCATCTCTGCACATGGCAACGGAAGCATTATCCTGCAATGCAGCTACGGACGTGGAACGTCGCCTGGAGCAGGCATGGGTTCCACTGGAATCTGAAACCTATCGAGCCGGATCGTTCATGAGTGCCATACCACTCATTGAGGCTTCAGTATTCGCCAAGCGATTGGAGCGAATCGGGGCCAATGCCTCCGACTGGCAGGAGTGGAAAACTCGTCTTCAGGAACGGTCCCGCTATTTCCACGCCTTGATATCGCTGCGTACATCGTTTCATGAGCTGGTGGACCGAACGCAGCACGGCGTCGAACAGCATCTCGTCCAACCGATCCGGCGCCGCACTTCTGCCGTGGCAACCCGACTTGGACAAACCGAACAGGAACTTGCCGCTGGTCCGCGCCCTACGGAAGGCGAGCTGTTCACGAACCGAACCGGAGGGCTGCAATCGCTTGGCGAGGAGGCCGTTCGCCGCGTGCAAGAGGAGCTCGTGGAGCCCATCCAGGAGCTTTCATTGCTCACCCGGATTCCTGATGAAAACCAGGCGTTCCTGGACGGTCTTGCCGATATCCTGGAAGCTCAGCCAGTATCGTTCCGGGTCCATCCCTTGTCCTCAGACGTCGACGTTGCCATTGGACCTCAAGAGAACGCGCGTATCATTGCGCTACAGGAGATCGCTCGCAATGGAACGGTGGAAATCGATGCCGATGAACTTACCGAGAGCAGCCAGGATGCCAAGAACGGCCTGAGAGATGTTCTGGAAGAACTGGTAAACCTGCCTTCCATCGTTCGTTTTTCGTTCGAGGCGGCGGCGGACGAAGGTCAGGACGATGTTTCAGAGGGTTCCGAGACCAGCCCAAGCGAAAGCGATCAGCTGGTAAGCATGATGCTGGAGAGCCTGCGCCGTACGCGGGATGCCATCTCCACCATCGGTGGTCGGATAGACGAGGGAGCCACCTTGCTCACGCGTGTCTACCGTCGCGAGACGTTTGAAGCCTGGACCCGAATTCAGGATCGGTTGGAAGTCGAGCACCAGGTCGGTGCGTACGTCATGGATGTGCGCTCCAGGTTCGATGCTGAGGCGCGCGAGGCGGGACAGCGACTTACGCGGTTGAGCCGACAGACACTGGTCCTTTTCGAGCGCTTGTTCCATCGCGGACACCGGGAAGCACGCGCACTCATCGAGCGGGGTAAGGAAGCGGTTGGAACACCATCCCCTACGCGGGCCTCATTCCATGAAACCGCTCTGGGACTCGCCGAATTGGAAGCCGTTCTCGAAGGCGTACCGACGGTCTACAGGAAACTGTTCTCCTTTCAGCCTCTTACGGATGCAGATCTGTTGATTGGCCGCGTGCAGAGCCTGACTTTCATCGAAAACCAGTTGGAGCAATTCGATCTGGGAATGCCCCAGGCAGCCATGTTGGTAGGAGGACCGTCTTCTGGCCGTACGAGTCTGCTCAACGTCCTGAAAGCCACGCATTTGGCAGATCGTGACGTTCGGATGACCCGGTTTGAACAGCGACCTCGCGATCCCAAGGAATTATTGGCGTTCCTGGGTTCGACTCTCGGCTTACCCATTCCTGAAGTCGACACGGTATCTGACGCCGCACGTGCGCTTTCTGATGCATTGGAGGACATGGACACGCCGATCTGCATGGTTGAGCATCTGGAATGCCTGATGCTGCGAGGAATTGGAGGGTATGATCTACTCGTGGATGTGCTTCAGTTGATGTCCCTGACAGACTCACGCATCATCTGGATCGGTACCATTTCTTCGTTTGCCTGGCAGATCCTGAAGACCGCTGATCCGGACTCGGCAGCGCTGGTCAGTCAGCACACCATGACTGAATTGACCCGTACCGAATTGGAACGCCTGATCATGGAGCGCCACCGTAAAAGCGGCATACCGCTGGAATTCATCCTACCGGAGGAGCCGAGCCCGCTACTGCGACGCAAGCTTCGGCGCGTCACCAGTCGGGAACGGCGCCAGCTCCTATTGCGGGAGGCTTTTTTCGATCGCCTGTTCACCCAATTCGGCCAGAATATCCAGATGGCGTTGTTGCAATGGATCCGATCGGTCAGCATGACGGAGGACGGCGGATCCATGCGCGTCTCACATGTGCCCGCCCTGAATCTGTCATTCTTCTCGGGATTCAACATGGATCAGGTTTTCGCCCTGAAGGCCCTCCTGGAGCATGGCTCCCTCACGCCGGACGAATACGCGCAGATTGATCGATTGGCTGAAGACAAAGCCCTTACGCTTTTTGAAACGCTCGGGAATGCGCTGGTCATCGAAACCACAGCAAAACGCGAAGCAGGTAGCCTCTACAGGCATGCGGCAGTCGATGCCGGCCAATCCTATCGCATCCGCCCTCTTTTCTCGCATGCAGTCATCAGACTGTTGCGTCAGCGGAACGTCGTCCACTAGGGATACCGAGGATCTATATCCTCATGCTTGAGACAGGTACCACTCGTAGGTCCGTCGAATTCCTTCTTTCAAGTCTACTTCCGGTCTCCATCCGAGGGAAAACAATCGCGTCACATCGACGAGTTTACGCGGCGTACCATCCGGTTTCGATGCATCGTACGAAATGGTATTGTCTGCTCCGACGACCTCCCGAATCGTTTCGGCCAGCTCGGCGATAGAAAGATCGTGACCTACGCCCGCGTTGATGAGTCCGTCGGGTGCAGCCTCGAACAGTTCGGTTTCGGGCGTTTGCAGGACATGCAGAATGGAGGAGGCCAGGTCATCCACGTACATGAACTCACGCTTCGGAGTGCCCGTACCCCAAAGTGTCACAGGACCCGATGTGCCTTTGGCTTCGTGGAATTTCCGGATCAGAGCCGGCAAGACATGCGATGATTGCAGGTCGAAATTATCTCCCGGGCCATACATGTTGGTCGGCATCATGGAGACGAAATCCACGCCGTGTTGACGACGGAGGGCCTCACACAACTTGGCCCCCGCAATCTTCGCGATGGCATACCACTGATTGGTAGGTTCGAGCGGTCCGGTCAACAGGTATTCTTCCTTGAGCGGCTGAGGCGCCATCTTCGGATAGATACACGTGCTGCCCAGAAAAAGCAGACGCTTTGCTCCAGACTCAAAAGCACCGTGGATCACATTGGACTGGATTTCCAGATTGGTATGCAAGAAATCCGCCGGATACGTGTCATTGGCCAAAATGCCCCCGACCTTGGCGGCCGCCACAACAACGAAGTCCGGTTGCTCCTCTCTGTAGAAGGCTCTCACAGCATCCGCATCCGACAAATCCAGCTCCTGCCGCGAACGAAGGATGAGATTATCGTAGCCCGCTTTCTTGAGCGCACGAACCACGCCGGATCCTACCAGGCCGCGATGGCCTGCAACAAAAATCGATTGACGGGTATCGCTAAGGTGCATGGAAGCAAGATTCGATGATCAGGAAGCCCAGACGGGGAGGATGCCCGGCTCGACGCCGAACACCCACTGAACCAGAAAATAGGCCATCCCGGTCATCAGAACGGTGAAAAGCAGGTTCATCCAAATGCCGGTCCTGGCCATCTGCGGAATGGTCAACAAATCCGACCCATAAACAATGGCATTGGGTGGTGTAGCAACGGGAAGCATGAACGCAGCACTCGCTGCAAGGGTAGCAGGAATGGTCAACAGGAATGGATTCTGTCCAAGACCCAGCGCGACAGACGCCATTACGGGCAGGAAAGCGGCCGTAGTTGCGGTATTGGACGTCAGCTCGGTAAGGAAGATGACGAGCAGGGTAACCAACAGAATAATCAGAATGACCGGCCAATTGCTGACGCCTGAAATAAGTGATCCCAACCAAGCCGCAAGTCCGGTGGAGCTGATGGATGCCGCTAGGGAGAGGCCACCGCCGAATAGGACCAGAATACCCCATGGAATGCGTTTCGCGTCTTGCCAGGTTATCAAGAACCTCGACTCCCATGTGCTGCCGGGTCGGGAAGAAGGAATCAGAAACAGCGCAACGGCGCCAACGAGAGCGATGACCGTGTCTGACAGTCCGGGGAGCCAATCGGACAGCAATGGCCTGGTCAGCCATAACAGCACGACGATCCCGAAGACATAAAAAACAGCCTTTTCGTCCTTCGTGGCGGTACCGATTTCGGAAAACGTGTCCTGGATGAGGGCATCCATCCCCGCTATGCGCTCTTTTCCAAGATCAAACGCGACGCGGGTGAGCAACCACCAGGTGAGTGGCAATCCGAGCACAATCAATGGAACACCTACGCCCATCCATTGCACGAACCCGATTTCCACTCCGTAGGTCTCCTGCATGAATCCCGCCACGAGAGCATTCGGAACGGTCCCAATCAGGGTTCCCAGACCACCAATCGTACAGGAATAGGCTATTCCCAACATGAGTGCCGGCCCCAGATCGGGAAACGCATCACGGTCCAATTGCCCCTGCGCCAGCGCCACGATTGAAAGTCCGATGGGCAACATCATCATAGTTGTCGCCGTGTTGGTTACCCACATGCTCAGAAGTGCCCCGGAAAGCATGAATCCGCCAATGATGGCATCGGGACGCGAGCCCACCTTGCGCAGGAGCGAAAGCGCGATCCGCTTGTGCAATCCGGTCTTCTCCATCCCAATTGCCAGTATGAATCCACCCATGAACAAGTAAATAAGCGGATTGGCGTAGGGCTCGGCGGCTTCGCGAATGGACACAATGTCCAACAGCGGGAAGAGTATCAGCGGCAAGAGCGAAGTAATGGGGATAGGTACGGTTTCAGTCATCCACCAAACAGCCATCCACAAGCTAATACCTGCCGTCAACCACGCTTCAGGATTCAGTTCGGCGGGTGCGGGAACGATCAGGAACAGGACGAATAACGCCGGACCAATCCACGTCCCGAGCCGCTCCCTCAGGAAGCGCCTACGCTCGATGTGCTGTCCTTTTTCATCCATCGGATCTGGAATCAGAACGTTGAATATGGACTGCTTGTTGGACGATCAGATTCCTGGCTGCATCGATGTGACGGTGCTCCTGGTCGCGACCGCCGATA
>CALIKL010000081.1 GCA_938018055.1 uncultured bacterium | reverse complement strand
CGGCACGATCCCGGAAACGCGCTACGCCGAATCCCGTCATGGATTCATGGCTGCTTCCATCGATTCGACAGGACTCACCGTCCACGCCATCGACTGGACTGGTGATGTGCGCTATGAGGTGACTCTTACCAAGTAAATTGGTCCGGCCCAAGGAGATTCACCTCCTGCAGATTGCTGTCCAGATAGCGCAGGTAGATATGCTGCGACTGGGCCGTCGTGATGGCCATATCCGAGGGTGCATCGGCCAATACACCCCAAATATTGGCCCTGTCCAGCTTCGTTGAATCCAAGCGGACAACCTCAACCTGGGCCTTGATGGGAGCAACAAAAGCAACAAAGAAAACGAGTAGGGCAAGTAGTGATTTCATTTCGGGGGGCTACAAGTTCGCGGCAACGCAGGAGGGCAGCGATCCGCTTCAGGATATCAGTGTAATTATTAGTTTATCCATGGTGCAAGTCTCTCTGTCGAAACAGATGCGTATCCAAGAGTTGGGGTTTTTAGGTGTTTCTTCGGAGTCCAAGGATCTTTCTGGTCCTCGAGATAACGTTGTCTGAGTTTGGCGCAATCCTGCTCGGCAGCCTTGCTGCTCGAGACCTCACGTGACACCTGATTTTATCCCCATTCATGCCCTCTCTAAGATGGGGTAAGGGAGGTGTGAATGTGTTTGATTGGTGGCAGCTACCCCCTTTTGATTCGCGCCGTATGTTGAGGGTATGATGTTCCGCGCTCAATCCAGGTCGCCGAGCAACTTGTGGTGCTTTTGATCGCTACATATTGATCGCACTTTGGGAGGTATTCAAGAAGCCGCATGACAGAATCAGAAATAAGCGACATCATTGAAAAAGCTTGGCAGGATGACGTCAGCTTTGACGCGATCGAAGCGAGCACAGGCTTGTCTGAATCTGAGGTTATCGCCTTGATGCGGCGTGAATTGAAGCATTCAAGCTTCAAAATGTGGCGCAAGCGAGTGAGTGGTCGCAAGACAAAGCACCTCAAGACCAAGTGATAGTCTAGCTCCATTCGGACGCGTTTGCGGAGGAGCTTGATGAGGGAATCCTCCTGCTAAGATTGCCCAGGGAGGACATCCATGAGGATTCAAGGCTTTCTACTAGTCGTAATTTCTCGTCTATTTTCACCTGAATAGCGCTTTGTACCTTCGGCACTAACGCCATTGCAATGCAGACCACTGCCCGAGGGGGATTGCGTCGACAATCGCCACGGTCTCCTGCCGACTATTCTTCGTCGCCGTCGCACCCGTTCTCGTGCGTGAAGCACGCATGCTCGGAGTCTCCACCGGCCAGCAGGTAGGCCATGATGTCGGCCACCTCCTGAGCGTTCAGTCTGTTGAACAGACGCGGAGGCATCATGGAGACCGGGCTGTTTCCTTGTGACTCCACGTCGGCTTTTTGTACCCGTGTGCGCTGATCGGGTGCGTAGGGATTCTGGTTCAGAATAATGGCTTCATCGTCTTCTCCCATCAAGCGGCCGGAGACCCGCTTGCCGTCTTTCATGGTCAGAAGCGTTGCAGCAAACTGATCAGAAATCACTTCGCTCGGCGACTGAATGGATGCCAGCATATTCCATCGGGAGAATCGCGTCCCAACCTGCGAGAGATCTGGGCCTACGAGCCCGCCCACGCCATTCATAACGTGACACGCCCTGCAGAGAGCGGCCTCATACATCCGTTCGCCCACCTCGAAATTCCTCGGTTTGGCCAGCTCGTCATCCAGCATCTGAGCAATCTCGGAGCGATTCCAATTCCGGCCCGGTCCTTCTGGCTGCGGCAGATCGGCAAAATTCAGCGCCTGGACCGAATACGAGTCCGCCAGGTCTCCGAGCGCTTCCCGGTCGGCCAAGGACGTGTGTTCCAGGGCGTCGGCACGAATCTGCTCAAGGAAGCCGACGTAGCTCTCCCCTCCACTCTTCTGCAACGCATCGTAGAACCACTGGTAATAGGTCTGCCGCTGCTCCAGCGTCCAGCCCGTCTCCACGCCTCGCAGGTTCATCGCCACATCGATTTCCTGAGGTTGAGGCATGTTGGTCAACATCTCAGCTATGGTCGGGCCGTACTGCTCACTTCGTGTAAGGACCGAATCGGTGAGCATCAGCGCATGATCTGGCGCATCATCACCATAGGCTGAAAGAAGGAAAAGCATTTTCTCGACCACACCCGGCGCCTCGAGCGCGGCCAGCATTCGGCCTTTTTCGCGGTTGAGCGCCTCGTTCGTTCCAGGGTAATCCGCATCAAGCACAGCAATCACATCGTCGCGGGTATCTCCTTCTGGCTCACCCAGTCGAATCATGACGAGGCTGTAGGCGCGCATTAAATCCAGTTGCTGCGCCTCGGACAGTTCATTGGGCTCAATCGAGAGCAGGGACGCGTATGCCCGATCCCGATCGTCTGAATTCGTGTGCCTGGCGAGTGCAATAACCCCCTGGAGCCGCCGAACCGGATCTGATTCGGCCAGCACCCGGTCACGCCATGACTCAAGGGGTTGATGCTCAATAGCAATACGGGCCGCGTAACGAACGAATCGATCAGGGTGGTTCAGGTGGGGCCAGGCTTGATCGACTGCACGAGCATCCTCTTGGCCATGAAACCCCTCCAACGTCCTGCGAAGTGTCCATGACGAAGAGGCATCCAGGTCGGATAGTGGAGTTGAGGTGTCCTCCAATCCCGTGTAGGTCACACGGATAACGAAGGAATCCAGGTTGCGTCCACCGGTCACGAAGTAGAGGGCGCCATCTGTCCCTACGACCCCATCCGTGAGGGGTAGCGGTACACCGGTCAGGAATTCCTCTACTGCACCTGAGTAGGTGCTCCCTTCTGCTTCGAGGCCAACCCAATAGATCGTTCCGAAGCTCCAATCGAACACGAACATACCCTCCCGGTAGCGCTCCGGAAAAGCCAGGTTCGCTCCGCTCACCACGCCCGTCGGCGAGCCCTGCGCTACATCAACCACGCTGGGGAGGTTGTCCGGATAGTATGCCGGCCACTTGCCCGATCCTGTTCGCCATCCGAACTCGCTACCACTCGTGACATGAACGAGGCGAATAGGGCGATACCAGGGCATTCCCAGGTCCCATTCCATGTCTGAATCGAAGGCAAAGAGATCTCCGGCCCGGTTGAACCCGATATCAAAGGTGTTTCGGAATCCGACGCTGACGAGCTCCCAATCCGTACCCATCGAATCCGTTCGGGCAATCCATCCGCCTGGCGCCGTTCGATCCGAGGCATGCCCTCGCGGGTCGCGGATCACGGGAAGTACCTGATCCTCCCCCCATACGCGAGGCACGAGACTTCCCTTGAATTCAGGCAATTCGGTGTAATTGCCCGCTACCAGATACAACGATTCTCCATCCGGCCCCATAATGAGAGAATGGGGACCGTGCTCGCCAAATCCTTCAAACGTGGTCAGGTGCTTGATGGTATCGAGCTCGTCGTCGCCATCTGTGTCCAGCACGCGGTACAGGCCACTCCCTCGACCATCGATCCCCTGTTCACTGTTCACGACGACATAGAGGCTGTTGAAAGCCCAGAGCAATCCCTGGGCATGACCCAGCGCAATATCCAGTTTCTCCACCTGGGTGGTCGTTGGGTCGGCGCCCAGCGCAGGCGGCTGGATGCGATACAGCGATCCGTATTGATCCGAGGCGAGCAGACGCCCTTTGTCATCCACTGCAAGCGACACCCAGGAGCTGCTATCAGCCGCCGTGGGGCTGTAGAGGATCTCCGCCTTGAATCCATCCGGAAGGTTGATCTCGGGCGGGTCTTCGGATTGGCCGTAAAAGGGTGTCAATTGGAATGCGAGGCTGGCCAGCAGGACCAAACCCGTCAACAGAGGAAACAGTGGATGACGCATGGGAGGCTTCGAATTGATGGATCGTCGCTTATTCGAGGTGTAGCGTACGAATTTCCATAATAGCAGAATCCGAGCAAGATGCGAGGGCCCCTCCGCGCAAATTGCTCGATATGGCTCCCGATCCCGGGCACGAATACCAGAAAAACGCGACTCAACCTGTCAGGCGACGCCCCCTACCCATGCATCAGCAAACACATCTTCGAGCCTCTCAACAGGAAACGCCTTGCGACCGGCCGACGGGACGCTTAAAGCAGGTCTTTCGGAATACGCATCGTCACCAGCATGTGGGGCACATCCACGACCTCGGCAATCTTGAGGTCAGCGGCCAACGAAGCCAAGACATATGCTTCCGTACGATCCATGCCTGTCTCGTCTACGATGTAGTCCAGCATGGCGCGCGTCGCCATCTTGGCAGCATCGTCGATTGTCACTCCGAAGCCCGTGACCGAGTAATGCGTCTCGCTCTCGTACTGCGGTGATGGCATGTCGCGTCCGCCCTTGATCAGCTCGATCTCGTACACCACCCGCAGGGGTCCTTCGATGGCCGTACCTGAGATTTCACCGTCTCCCTGGGCCACATGCGGATCACCGATGGAGAAAAGACCACCTTCAACCAGGACGGGAAAGTAGGTGGTGGTGCCTTCGGCCATGTCACGATCATCCATGTTGCCGCCATTGTGACGCGGCGGAACGGTGGAAAGCAGCTCATCCGTGTCCGGAGCAACGCCCATCACGCCTGGGAACGGACGGAACGGGATGGTGATGCCGTAGCCATAATCCACTTCGGTTTGTCCTTCCTCGAATTCAAAAATGCGGATGTAGGGCTCGGTGAATTCGTCTGCGAGGAAGCCGAATCCTGGGAAGACGGCTGACCACCCCCATTCCTGCACCTCGATCTCATGCAGGGTGACCGCCAAGACATCACCCGGCTCCGCGCCATTAACGGCTACGGGGCCGGTCAGCGCGTGGAACGGACCGATGGCCAGGATGCCCGGAAGATCTTCCGCCACGGTTTCGCGCGTCACGTGGCCGCCGGAGGCCTCAACCAAATGTGCTTCGATAATCGCCCCAGAATCCACCGTCAGCACGGGCTCAAAGGTGTTGCTCCATTTATTGTGTCCGTTCTCAGCCGTGATGGTGAATTCGGGTTCAGGAGTGGGAGCGTCCTGCTCGGACGTAATGGCCTGCTCCGCGCAAGCTGAGAGCAACAGGACAACCAGAAGAAGGGAGAAACGTGTCATGGATCCTGGAGGGATTTGAATGTTGCGGTGCGCTCCCGATGCCTGCGGCATCGGGAGCGCACCTGAAATCAAACAGACGCTGTTAGTGTGCAGCCACTGGCGCGTCGTTCGAACGACCGCGCACCCAGAAGTGCAATCCGAGGAAGAGCACGATCAGGATGGCCGGAAAAAGCACCATCGTGCCCAGCGTGGCCTGACCTGCAACCAGTTCAAGTTCACCACCGGTCAGTCCTGAAGCTGCAGCAGCAGCCCGATCACCATCAATCCAGTCACCGATGATGGGCTGGAAAATGGACGTCGAGAACATTCCGACCGCTCCGACAATGGACATTCCCAATGCCCCGCTCTTGGGGATGTAATGGGCGATGAAGCCAATCATGTTCGGCCAGAAGTAGGCAATACCCAGTGCGTAGACAATAGCCGCAACGTAGGCCATGCTGCCTGTGACCGTGCTGAACATGTATACGCCAATCGTTCCTAGAACCGCCGAGGCCAGCAAGACGCCTGTGATGGAGAGTTTGCCCACGGCTTCGCCCCCGAAGAAGCGAGCAACGGCCATCAGGCCCGTGACCAGCGCAAGAATCAACATCGGCTGGGCGCCGCTCTCAGCGAGAATAAGACCGACCCATTGCTGAGGGCCGAATTCAGAGATGGCCGTCAGTGCCATGCAGGCCATCATGAAAATGAACAGCGGCGAGAGCATGGCCTGGAAATTCGAACCCACATGCTTGGATGCTTCGACACGGGCCTCTGGAAATTTCTGACCCCAGAACAGCCAGGCGTAAATCAAGGTGGGGATCATGATGACCCAGATCTGGGCCTCCCAATTGAATCCGCCATCTGTCATGAACTTGGATACGAGTGCGCCAATTACGATGCCGCCGGGAAACCACATGTGGAAGCGATTCATCATTTTGGACATCTTCACGCCTTCGTACGTATCTGCGATCATCGGATTACAGGCCGCTTCCGTACAGCCGTTACCGAGGCCGATGAGTAGCGTCGAAATGAGCAAACCGACATAGCTGCCCGAATAGATCGTCATGACGATCCCAATGGCATGGGCGAAGAAAGCGAATTGCATGATCTTCTTCGGACCCACGGTGTGGTAGACCAGCCCACCGATGACCATCGAAATCGGAAAGCCGAGAAACCACATGGAGTTGATCCAGCCTAACTGCTGAGCCGTGAAATCATACTCGGCTCCAAGTTCTCCGAGGATTCCTGCACGGATACTGAAGGAAAGAGCTGTGGTGATCAGCGCGAAGCAGCTGCCATAGAATAGTCTCCGCTCGTTCGTCATGATGGTACCTGTGGTGGATGGGGTGAAAAGAGGCGGCAGGTGGCCGCCCTGACGTGTGGCGACGTCAAGAAACGCGCCCGCTTTTCCAATTGCAAGATTCTGCCCTCCCGTCGACCATCCTCTTTTCGGGCCCGCACCGTCCTCATCGCACTCCGGATGCCTCGCAAGATTGGATGTCGAAGGCGTCAGGTCTCTGAGCGTCGCGCATTTTTCGACGTAGATGCCCGCCTTATCCCGTTTATGGAAGTGAACCCGCTTCCAAATATCATGGCTTCCAAGGTTTTCGACTATCGCTTGCTCCGCCTGATCGCAGGCATGGTCGCATTCTCATTGCCACTCATCGTGGATATGGTGGCAAGCACCGAGCTACCCTCCATCAGCGGTTCCTACTACACCGGTGCAAGAGACCTCTTCGTTGGACTGCTCTTCGTAGAGGCCGCTCTCTTCCTGTCCTACCGCGGACATAACGCCCGGGAGAATCGGGGAGCCAACATCGCCTCTTTAGCCGCCGTTTGCGTAGCACTGTTTCCTACGGCTCCGGTGTCGGGTGGCGGCGGATGGGGGACAACGGTCCACTACACAGCAGCCATTGTGCTCTTCAGTATCCTCGCTTGGTTCTGTTTTGGTCCTTTCCGGGAGCGCACCAGGGGGCGCGACGGTATGAAAGGCCGTCGCGCCCGGATTTACCTGGTTTGCGGATGGATCATCGTCGGGGCCATGGCCGCGCTGCTCGCTGCCAAACAGCTCCTACCAGCCGTCGTTGTCGCCGACCTTGAATTGACTTACTGGGCGGAATTCATCGCGCTCTGGGCGTTTGGTGCCGCCTGGATCACGGCTGGCAAGGTGCTACCCTTCCTGGTATCGCCGGAAGAAGCGCTTCATACGTTCGCCTTACCCGCGTCTCAGGCATCATCATAGGACAGCCCAAGATGCTCCATGGCCTCGTGACTACAGCCTTCCCAGGAAGGATTGGCTGTATTGCCCATGTAGCCCAGATCCTCGACGCCCATCTGGCTGGACCAGAATCCGGAGGCGGTCATATCGCGCATGAGGGTGAAAAACTCCGCCCCCGCCTCCCAGCCAGTCTCTACGTCGTCGGGCCACGCGATCCGCTGCAGCAGTGCCTCTTGAGCTTCACTGGGTAACTCGATGAACGTGGTACCTCCTTCGGAAACCACCCGGGCATCCAGCCAGGCCAGACCTGCTGATCCGTCCCAGCGCGATCAGGGGCTGGTGGGGAGCCAGCCAAGCGATCGTACTTGCGGAATCCGGAGGCGCGTGGGCAGCCACGTGGGGCGATGATGAAGACAATCCCGACTACCTCACGATTGCCCGGATATCTACCTATGACCCACCCGCACTGCTTGAATTGAGTGACTACCGTTACGCCAGCAAGGAAGGAGATCTCCCATTCGAAGCAGTCTTCACGACGAGATTCCTCTGTCGAGCACACGGGAACGGCACCGTGTTGAGGGTTGAGCAGACAGGCTTACCCATGGATCAGGAAGCGTTCTATCAGGCCTGCGTTCAGGGCTGGGCCGACACGTTTGTCGGTATCCGTCGTTTTTTGTCTGACCGAGACTGAAACTCGACGCAGTAAGCCGTCTTCCAGTTACCCGATCATTTTGATCGCAGGACCGCCACGCCGACCTCCTTTCTGACTCGAGCCGGAGAGGCGATACACGAATTTGAGCATGATGTAGCGACCGAGCGAATTGATACGCTGCTCTCGAATCATGTTGCCTGTATTGGTGAAGCTGATGCCTTCGTTGCGATCAAGAATATCCAGAGCCACCAACTGCAGATCGGCGCGTTGCCCGACGAGGGTCTTGGTGATCGATGCTTCCCAGAGCGGGACTGAATGTGCTTCTCCGAACACCTCCTGCGAGTATTTCCGGTAGTCAAGCTCAGTCGATATCTCCCACGTCTCACCCAGATAGAGGCCAGCACGGGCGGAATAGGATGAGTTTACATAGCTCTGATCCTGTTCGGGATTCAGGTTATAAGAGACGTCATTGAAGGTGAACGAGCCCGTCACTGCCACGTCGAAGAGGTCCTTGGTCCGGTTTTCCAGCGTCAACTTAACGGTATTGCGAAGCGTCTGGGAAGTACTCTCCTCATCGTTGATGATCTCGATACCACGATTGAACATGGCATTGTTCGAGAGATTGAACTTCATTCCAAGCGGCCGGATGGGCGCACCAAAGTTCACGTTACCGTTGTAGGTCCAGTCCCCTTCGGTATTTACGGAGGTGATTTCCTGCGCCAGTCCGCGTCCGATCGTACGTGAACGCGTGATGTTGTTATCGGTGTAGGTCGCAGACATCCAAGCAAACAGATTCACAAAGGTGAACTGGTCGAAGTAGTTGTAGCGCAGCGACAGGGAATGGCGGTACTCGGGCTCGAGCTCAGGATTCCCGACGTACACGTTCAGCGGATCGGAGTTATCCGTAAACGGCTGCAGCTCGTTCATGGAGGGCTCCCTTGTCCGTGTGACGTAGCGCAAGAAGACGTCACGCCCCTGCTTCGGAGACCAATTGATTTGTGCCGTCGGAAGGATGTGCGTGTATCCATTGGATACAGACACATCGTTCTCCAGAATGGTACCCTCCAGGGTGGATTCCTGAATTTCTGCTCCCACATTTGCGCTGAACTTGTCCCAGTTCCGGCGAAGAGTAAATCCACCACGCAGATAAGAATAGGTACGATCCAGGCCGGAGCTGAGCAGGTTGTTAAGCACCTGAGTGCCGGAGACGAGATCGTAGACGACCTGATCCTTGTCCTCATTGATTGCTTGGCGCTCTGCTTGCACGACGAGCAGATTGTCATCCCCAATCGACTGCGTCAATGAGACGCGCTGCGTCTGTTGGAGCGTGTTTCCCAACGACTCTTGGATCTGCTGGATTTCCTCGTAGGTAAGCGTATTCCCCTGTCCCGCAATACCGGTCAAGGACTCCAGGTCGGCTTCGGTATCCGAATCATTCAAATTGAGCCGAGTTTCGGCCACAATACTGGTCCCACGTTCATTGAGGCGTTTGCGCCATGTCAGGTTGGCCTGACCACGGGTCTGGCTTCCATCCGTGATATAGGCCGTATCACTCGTATTCTGGATCGCCCCAATCCCATCGACCGTGTTCCGCAGGCCAATGTTGGACAGACTGGAATTACTGATGCTGAAATTGCTGCGTAGGCGTAGATCATGTCCTTCGTTGAAATCCTGGGTGACATTCAGATTCAGACGATGGGTCATGTTGTCACTGACCTGGGTGGTGTTCTCGTCTGTATTGGCAGTCAACGACGCGCCCAAGACCTGTTGGGTGAGCGTGGAGCGGACCTGGCTGTTCTCAATGCTCGACAGGAAATAGGAGCTGCGTACCTCAGTTTTTTTGCCAAAATCGCGGCTGGCGTTCAGTCCGAGGGCCAGCGTTTCCGAGAAGCCATCCGAGACGTCACTGCCAATATTCAAGCCGCCACCACCCATCCGGAAGTCCCCTCCCATCATGGCGCCCATGCCTCCCATGAAGCTGAGATAGTCTCCGAATGAAAAGCCTTGTCGATTGACGTTGTTCAGGTTTCCAATGAACGCGAGCTGGGTTTGGGGAGAGAATCGGTTGATGGAAGCCTGACCGTCATAACGACCGTCTGCGCCGTACCCTCCACTCATGTTGCCGAAGTAACCGTTCTTGGCGTCCTCTCTCAACTCGAGGTTGATGGTCTTCTGCTCTTCCCCATCATCCACGCCGGTGAACTCGGCCATGTCGCTTTTCTTGTCGAATACCTGCACGGTTTCGATGGCATTCGCGGGAAGGTTCTTTGTGGCAATCTTCGGGTCATCACCAAAGAATTCCTTGCCATCAACCAATACCTGCTGGACATCTTCACCCTGGGCTTTGATCGTACCATCTGCTTCGACTTCAATCCCTGGCAACCGTCTGAGCAGGTCCTCTACAACCGCATTCGGACGTGTGGCAAAGGCATTGGCGTTGTATTCCAGGGTATCCTTCTTGACCACCATGGGAATGTGCTCCGCCGACACAACCAGTTCATCCAGCTCTTCCGTCTGAATATCCATTACGAAGCGGCCTGCATCATAATCCGCTTCATCGAGGGTGAAATCGTTCTGAATCGTGCGAAATCCTACAAAGGTGATCTGCAGGATGTAGTCTCCGACAGGCACACGTCGCAACGTGAAGGCCCCATCTGAGTTGGCCGTTGCAAATTTGGTCAGTGTCGAATCTGCCGCTGTCAGAGCTACAACCGTGGCTCCTTGAAGACCCACACCTGCAGAGTCCACTACCACGCCGGTGACATCATACCGATCCTGTGCGGATACTGAACCCGTCGTCACCAGGAATAGCAACGCCACGAGCGCATAAGTGAGGGGTGAATTTCGATTCATCAGGGTAGCGTTAAAAGGGAAAAGATTGGGTGCGTTGAATTTCCAAGATGAGGTAGGTCACTGCCGAATGATGAAGCGAGCACCGCCTCGTCGCCCACCAAACTGAGCTTCCATTTCCTTGCGCTTCTCCTCAACGATTTCGTCGAATTCTTCTTGGGTCACTTCCTTGCCTTCATCGGGCACCACGATGGCCCCTTCCTCGAGAGACCCTATCTGTATGTCTTTGGCGGTGAAGGTCATCCGTCCCTCGTCGACCGTCAAGACCAGGATCGCCCCGGGTAGTCCTCCGAAGGGACCCGGGCCCACAGCTAAAGGGATCTCCGGGGCAAACCAGGCTTCCACGGAAGACGTATCCCGCATGGCCGTTGCGCGATGCACAACATAGCCGTCAAATTCACTTTGCTCGCCTGTGAGCTTCCATGCCAAAACCGGCTGCTCGTCCCGGATCAAGAAGGTGCGCCCCATGAAGTCCCGTTGATCCGTCATCTGGCCTTCATCATGGTTGATATAGGTGATGTTCAGCTCACGATTTCGCTGCATACGCATCCGCTTTCCGCCGCCACCGAATTCTCGCGTCCTCGGTTCGTCCTGCTCCGCCGAGGCCTGCCAGGACGATTCGAACTCGTTGAATTGAAGCACCATCTTCGTGGTGTTTTCGGTTGGGATCCGGTCTCTCATCGATTCCATTTCCGGCGGAAGGTCAATCTCAATCTTCACGACCCGGTCGTAATGTATCGTGCCTTCCTGAGCGCTAATCGGGGCGACCAACAGTATGAGGACCAAACAGGAAGAAAGTGTTCTGTAGAGCAGCTTCATGAGCTTAGCAGGATGTGCCGACAGCATGTCAGCGTTCAGAAAGTGTGACCGGGATATCAACGAGGGGGGCTTTTGAATTATTGCTGTCCCTGGTGACATGCGAACGATCCCGACCTTTTCGAGACCAGACGCTTGTCAGGGAGAATAATAACCTTGCTCCCCTTTTCGGATGTTCGTTGGACGCCCCTATTCATTCATGTATTCCGCTCTACGACCATTGTGACACTTTTGTAACAATTGAGCAGAATGGCAGGTGGGTTCTCCCGCGGGGAAAGGACAAATACCCGGTATTTTCGACGTCTGAGGGGATGCTGACTTATATATTGAAGCAATTACCGGTGTATCCGGAATTCAGCTTCCCGATTCGTCTGGACCCACTACGTATTTCAAGCTCTTCACTCCTCCATGTCGGTATCCATCACCCTCACATTTCCTGACGGCTCCTCGCGCTCGTACGAAAGCGGTGTCACCGGACTCGAAGTGGCCACTTCCATTTCAGAAGGACTCGCCCGCGTGGCCGTTGCCATTGGAGTGGACGGCGAGACACGGGATCTGGCTCGATCCATCGATGGCGATGCAACCATTCAGATCTACACACTCCGGGACAATGAAGGCTGGGCTACATATTGGCATTCGTCAGCCCACCTGATGGCCGAAGCTCTTCAAGAGCTGTATCCGGGTGTCAAATTCGGGATCGGACCTGCCATCGACAAAGGCTTTTACTATGATGTAGACCTTGGCGATCGCCAGCTGACCGCGGATGACCTCGAAGCCATCGAAAAGAAGATGATGGAGCTGGCCAAGCGCAATGTGACGTTTGAGCGGCGAGAGGTCCCCAAAGAAGAGGCCATTGCCTACTTCAAGGAAAAAGGCGACGAGTACAAGCTCGAACTGCTGAAAGATCTCGAAGACGGCACCATCACCTTCTACACGCAGGGTGAGTTCACGGACTTGTGTCGTGGACCGCACGTCCCGAGTTCAAAATCCATCAAGTACGCAAAGCTGCTGAACATCGCTGGTGCTTACTGGCGCGGTGATCAGGAGCGCAAGCAGCTCACCCGCCTCTACGGAATTACGTTCCCGAAGAAAGGCGAGCTCGACGATTTCCTCGAGAAGCTGGAGTTGGCCAAACAGCGCGATCACAGGAAACTGGGTAAAGAGCTTGAACTCTTCCATTTCTCGCAAAAAGTCGGTTCAGGACTGCCCCTGTGGCTGCCCAAGGGCACCATGCTCCGGGAAACCATGATGAGTTTCCTCAAGGAGGAGCAGCTGCGTCGTGGATATCAGCCGGTGATCACCCCTCATATCGGGCGTTTGGAATTATTCAAAACAAGCGGTCACTACCCGTACTACTCGGACAGTCAGTTCCCACCGATGATGGACGACGAGGAGGAAGGCTATCTCCTCAAGCCGATGAACTGCCCGCACCATACCCAGATCTACGATGCAAAGCCTCATTCCTACCGCGACCTCCCGGTTCGACTGGCGGAATTCGGGACGGTGTATCGCTATGAGCAGTCCGGTGAGCTGTCAGGTCTGACCCGTGTCCGTGGATTCACGCAGGATGATGCACACATTTTCTGCCGTCCCGACCAGATCAAGAAGGAATTCAAGGATGTCATCGATCTGACTCTCTTGGTTTTCTCTTCGCTGGGCTTCGAAGAGTTCAAAGCGCAGGTATCGCTGCGGGATGCATCCAACAAGGAGAAGTACGTGGGCGACGATGCCCAGTGGGATGCCGCCGAGCGGTCCATTCGTGAAGCAGCTGTTGAAATGGGCCTCGAAACGATCGAAGTCGAGGGCGAAGCGGCATTCTACGGACCAAAATTGGATTTCATGGTCAAAGATGCCCTCGGGCGCGAATGGCAGCTCGGTACCATCCAGGTCGATTACAACCTGCCGCAGCGGTTTGATCTGTGGTATACGGGCTCGGACGACCAGAAGCATCGTCCTGTCATGATCCACCGCGCACCGTTCGGGTCACTGGAGCGCTTTATCGGGGTCTTGATCGAGCACTGCGGCGGTAATTTTCCGACGTGGCTCGCTCCTGTACAGGTGCAGGTCCTACCTGTCGGCCAGACGTTCAACGCGTATGCAGAGAAGGTGGTGGCGCATCTCCAGTCTGCAGGATTTCGTGCGGAAGCCGATCTTCGTCACGAAAAAGTGGGATACAAAATCCGCGCCGCCGAGATGCAGAAGACGCCCTACATGCTCATCGTTGGTCAGCAGGAAATGGATGGTAATTCTGTTTCCGTTCGCCGTCACGGAGAAGGGGATCAGGGATCGGAAACGCTTGAAGCGTTCCTCGCGCTGCTCGGCGCAGAAGTCAGTACAGCGTTCAACCGAGAGAAGGCCAGTTGAAGTGGTATCCACTGATCGCTTCAGGCGAACATGACAGCATCTGAATGCCCGGCACGGTTTGGATCAAAATCCTACATTAAGGGTATTCTTCGGATATTTCATGACTCCATATAAACAACACCCACACAGTCATCGCTAAGCAGAGAATTCGAGTGAACGACCGCATCCGGGCAACCGAGGTTCGCGTGGTCGATCCCAAGGGTAATCACGGCATTTATCCCACCGAGGTGGCCATGCAGATGGCCGACGACCAAGACTTGGATCTGGTTGAAATCTCCCCCCATGCTGATCCGCCGGTCTGCAAGATCATGGATTACGGCAAGTTCAAGTACGAGCAGCAGAAGAAGGAGAAGGAAGCCCGCAAAAAACAGCACACGGTCGAACTGAAGGAAATACGGTTCCGTCCTCACACGGATACCCACGACTTCAACTTCAAAACCAAACATGCCAAGGGCTTCTTGGAAGCGGGTCACAAGGTGAAAGCGTACGTGCAGTTCCGTGGTCGTGACATCATTTACAAGGACCACGGCATGGAAGTATTAGCCCGCTTCATCCAAGAACTGGGCGATCTGGCCAAGATCGACCAGGCTCCCAAGATGGAAGGCCGACGCATGACGACCATCCTGAGCCCGATCAAGAAGAAGTGAGCTGAAGGGGCTCAGGACGGCAATTCTAGCATTCTTGATCAAACGCCGGATTGCGTTCAGAGCCCCCTTTTCGTAGTTTTTAAGGCTCAATCGGAATCGCGTGCACCCCGAATTTTTCGGAGCGCGGTCGATAAGAACCCGCTGGGTAAGCTCTTTATGGGATTATTCAGCACCAAAATAGGCACTTGATATGCCCAAGATGAAATCAAACAGTGGCGCCAAGAAGCGTTTCACGACGACTGGCACCGGCCGTATTCGTCGCAAGAAAGCGTTCACGAGCCACATCCTGACCAAGAAGTCGCCGAAGCGCAAGCGTAACCTGCGTGGAACGACCCTGGTCGATCCCGCTGATGAGCCGCGCATGCGGAAGCTGATCAACGGCTGACACCTTCGCCACCCTCGCCGCCTACGGGCAGGCCACGGGTTTTCAAAGAGCACCTAATTAGTAGAGCAACATGCCACGCGCAACTAACAGAGTAGCCTCCCGCAAACGCCGCAAGGCGATCATGGGAATGGCTAAAGGCTATTGGGGCCGCCGCAAGAACGTTTATACCGTTGCCAAGAACGCGGTCGAAAAAGCCCTTCAGTACCAGTACCGGGATCGCCGCGCACGCAAGCGCCAGTTCCGTCGTCTGTGGATCACCCGTATCAATGCAGGTGCCCGCATCAACGGTACGACTTACTCCCAGCTCATGGGCTCCCTCCGCAAAGCAGATGTGCAGCTGAATCGTAAGGTTCTTGCTCACCTTGCCATGCACGATCCAGATGCCTTCGCCGCCGTGGTGAAAAAAGGCGCCTGAGTCGCTCCCTGAATTCAACCTCGAAAGGAATCCCCATGCTGCGCACAGCCTCGACTGACCAGCGATTTATGGACCGCCTCGCGTAACACTGTAGCAGGCGGTGCGATCTTTTCGCACGAGTTCAAGAATCCCGCCTCCTTCTACAGGTCAGGCGGGATTTTTTTTGGCCCTCCCCATTACCGACCGCGTAATTCGACCATCCGTCATGGATTCATCTTCCCAATCCGCTGCCGAAGCTGCCGTCCAAGCTCTGGAAGACTTGAAGGCAGACATCGAAGGAGCCGTCCTGGACACGGCTGATGCTATCGATGCCTATCGCATTCGCTACCTGAGCCGCAAGCAAGGACAAATCACGGCGCTCATGAAGCGTATTCCGGACGTCGCTCCGGAAGATCGCAAGGCTTTCGGCCAGGCCATCAACGCGGCCAAATCCACCGTGGAACAGCGACTGGAAGAGGCTACTGCTGCATTGTCGGCTGGTGGCGCCAGTTCGGCGGCCCCCGCAGACCTGACATTACCCGGGAGAACCCAGCCACAAGGCAGCCTGCACCCCATTACTCAGGCGGCCCGTCTGATCACCCGGGTGTTTGAGAATTACGGCTTCGATGTGGCAGAAGGACCCGAGATCGAAGACGACTGGCACAATTTCACGGCACTGAATTTCCCGCCGGATCATCCAGCCCGTGACATGCAGGACACCTTCTTTATTGAAGATGCCGAACAGGATCATGGAGGCATTCTGCTGCGCACCCATACGTCGCCCGTCCAGATCCGGGTCATGGAGGAGGTGATGAAGGACGGCGAGCCGCCAATCCGTGTCATCGTTCCAGGGCGTGTCTACCGCAATGAAGCCATTTCCTACAAGTCCTATTGCCTCTTCCACCAGGTCGAAGGACTGTATGTAGATGAAGGTGTCACCATGGCAGATCTCAAGCAGATCCTGCATGCCTTTGCCCGAACCCTGTTCGGTGAGGACGTCAAAATGCGCTTCCGACCCAGCTTCTTCCCGTTCACCGAGCCGAGCGCAGAAGTGGACATCTGGTGGCACGATGAAAATCTGCCAGGAGGTGGACGCTGGATGGAAATCCTCGGCTGCGGCATGGTTGACCCGAACGTGCTGGAAGGCGTCGGCATCGATTCCGAGAAATACACGGGCTATGCCTTCGGAATGGGTGTCGAACGTATCGCCATGCTGCGCTACGGTATCGACGACATCCGCATCCTCTACGAAAACGACGTTCGCTTCCTCGAACAATTCAGCTGATCCCGCACCATCATGATTATCAGTACCAACTGGTTGTCCGACTACATTGCCCACGGCCTGAGCGACGATGCGCTCGCAGACCGGCTGACCATGTGCGGGCTCGAAGTAGAGACCGTTGAGCAAACCGGCCATGACCTGAAAGGCGTCGTCGTCGGACTCGTCATTTCTGCTGGCCAGCATCCGAATGCCGACCGGCTATCGGTTTGTAAAGTGGACGTCGGTGGCGACGAACCCCTCGATATTGTCTGCGGCGCTCCCAACGTGGCAGCTGGCCAGAAAGTGGCCGTTGCCACCATCGGCACTACGCTGCATTTGCCCAGCCGGGATAATCCCGAGGAACGGGTTGCCGTCACCATGAAGAAGGCCAAGATCAGGGGCGAAGAGTCCCACGGGATGATCTGCGCCGAAGACGAATTGGGCCTCGGAAGCGATCATGACGGCATTTTGGTCCTGGATGACGATGCTGTAATCGGCACGGCCTTCCCGGAATACCTGAGCGCAAAGGGCATCTCGACAACGGATACGGCTATCGACATCGCCATCACGCCCAACCGCCCGGATGCCATCAGCCATCTGGGTATTGCGCGTGACGCAAGCGCACTGACCGGAAAGGAAATCTGCCGCCCCGCTGTGGCCATCCCGGAAATCGGCGGACCGGTGGCTGATGATTTCAGCGTCTCCATCGAAGCCGAAGACCTTTGCCACCGTTTTGTAGGCATTCTGGTCAAAGATGTGGAGATCAAGGAGTCTCCGGCATGGATGAAGCAACGTCTACTGACCATCGGTCTGCGGCCCCGCAACGTCATCGTAGACATCACGAACTATGTGATGTACGAGTGCGGCCAACCGTTGCATGCTTACGATGCTGCCACGTTGAGCGGTAACCGTGTCATCGTTCGAAAAGCCATACCGGGCAGCTCATTCACCACGCTCGACTCCAAAGAGCGTACGATGCCCGAAGGTGCTCTCATGATCTGCGATGCAGACCGCGAGATTGGTATTGCAGGCATCATGGGTGGCGAAAACACGGAAGTAACCGACGCCACCACCGATGTATTCATCGAGGCGGCCTGGTTCGACCCGTCATCCATCCGGCGCACCGCCAAGGCGCTGTCGCTGCAGACCGATGCATCGTATCGATTTGAACGCGGCGTGGATGCTGAAGGACAAGCTTGGGCGGCGAAACGCGCCGCAGATCTGATGGTCGAGCTTGCTGGCGGAACCCTGGTTGACGGAATGATCGATGTGCACCCGTTCCCTTACGAGGCTCCCGTCATACCCGTAAGATCGCAGCGTGCCGTGGATATCATCGGAACGGCGATTGCCAGCGACGAAATGGTCCGTCTTCTGGAAGCCATTGGATTCGGCGTCACCGAGACGCAGGCAGCGCCTGCTGTCTGGGACGTAACCGTTCCTTCGTTCCGCCCGGATGTGGAGCGTGAAATCGATGTCATAGAAGAAATAGCAAGGCTTTTCGGCTATGACAATATTCCCGAACCCACGCATTCCCGAATCCCGAACTTCACCCCCGGCATGGCTTCGGATCGACAGCTTCGAGAGCGGCTGCGCGATGTCCTCTCGGGCGTAGGATTCAGGGAAACCTATACCAACTCCATGCTTCCGGTCGAAACCGCAGAACGGTTCAACGATCCTGCCCTTCCGGGTGGCCGATACGGGGGTGAGGTGGTCGAGACGATGAACCCCATCACGACGGAGATGGCTGCGCTGCGTCCTTCGCTGCTTCCCGGATTGCTGCGCGTGGCTGGCCACAACCACAACCACGGACAGCAGGCGGTTCGCCTTTTCGAATTCGGTCGCGTGCACACCAAACGGCAGACGAACCGGACGTTGGTGGGCGACTACACCGAGACCGAGACGTTGATGGTGCTGGCCTCTGGTCAATGGCGTGAGCAACATTGGGAAGGCGATGCACGCGAAACCGATCTGTTTGACGTGAAGGGCGTCGTGGATCGTGTATTTGGCGCTGTCGGACTCGAATCTCCACGCTACAAGCAGCGGGACGCTTCGGCACTCGCTTCCTGGGGAGTAGACATCCTGCTTGGCAAGCGCTGGATAGGCAGCCTTATCCGAGTAAGCGACGAGGTTGCCGAGACGTATTCGCTGCGCCACGACGGTCTCGCGGCCGAGCTGGATTTCACGGCTCTGGCTGAAGCTGCCGCCGCCGCTATCCGACCGACATTCGAGACGATCAGTCGATTCCCGATCGTAGAGAGGGATATTGCCGTTGTCGTGCCCTCTTCGCAACCTGCCGGTCCCATGCTGGAAGTCATCCGGCGCAGTGCGGGTAATCTGCTCAAAGACGTACGCGTTTTCGACCTATACGAGGGAGAGCATGTCGGGCAAGGCAACAAGAGTCTCGCCTTCGGATTGCGCCTTGGCGCCGATCGGACGCTTCGGGACAAAGACGTCGATAAGGTGATGAATCAGGTTTTGAAGGCGCTCGAAAGGGAGTTTGATGCCAAACTTCGGGGTTGATACTATATTCAGGCTCAGGATTGTCCTATACTGCCTGAATTAGACATCACACTCTGATATGAGCGCCACTCCCAATCCGCATGACAGGGAAGAAGTCCCTGGACAACAAAGTATGTTCGAGGGCGGCTCGGCTGAACGGGCTTCGTCCAATCGGAAACGCGGCTCTGCCCATTTGAAGGGTACGCGTGCGCTCGAGCGTCTGCGCGACCGCATTGATCTGGCGGTAAAAGAACTTCACCGACTTCGAGAAGAAAACACGGCGCTGCGCCGTGAACTGGAAGCTGTTCATCGTGGCAAGGATGATTCGGTAGACGGCACGCAGGTCGTCTTTACCGAGTCGCCTGATGAACTGCGTCAAAAGCTGGAAGACTACATTGCCTTGGTCAACGATATTATCGAGACAGAAAGCAACAAGGCCGCATCCGAGGAGGCTGGATCATGAGTGACTTGACACCGATCAAAGTTCGTCTTCTGGGTAAGGACTACACGTTGCGCGTTGCCAAGGACGACGAACTGGCAACCCTGGAAATGGCTGAGTATCTGAACACCAAGCTACAGGCATTTCGAAACGCTCACCCCGAACAATCCGATCTGACTGCTGCCGTCATAACGGGCCTGGCGATTACGGAAGAACTGTTCGTTGAACGCTCTGCTGCCCTCGATCCGGGAGAGCACGTGAACGGCGTGTTGACTGACCTTGAGAAGAAGCTGTCAAAAGCTCTTCTGGCGTGAGAATGGGTCTTCCTCCCGCCGCTTTTTCCTTGCCTCACCATCGGCCCGGTCGTATTGTGGAGGTAGGCGCGACCCGTCTCAACACGATAAGAATCTAACACTTTCGTTGTAGGGAGCCCTCCTTCGGACTTGGACGACAGGCCTCAGTCGAACGCTGTTCGACCCGATCTTGTCGGCGGTGGAAGTCGAAAGAGACCGAGCGGTACCCATTATGTGGGAAATGGAGATTCTTCCATATTTGAGGCGGGCCCGCGCCATTTTTGTATCGGGTCGGCAAACCTGCACAGGCCCCAGAGGTATACTGTGCAGAGCCTTTTACCAGTTCGAAGAACCCCCGCCATGTTCAAAAAAAACATGAATATGGATGGGGTGGAAGATCCGGATTCGAGCGAGCGTTCTCGCGCCGCTATCTTCCGGGTGCCCTGTTTGGAAAGCCTTACCGTGACCCATGATCGGAACCATCGGAAAACTCCTGATCCTGCTCTCATTTGTGGCCTGCATACTGTCAGGCCTCACCTTTCTTCGTTTCTCGAAGCTCGAGACGAGGGTGGATGAATGGAAGCGCATTGGACGATTGTCCTGGTTGGTGGCAACACTGGGTGTGATCGCTTCTTTTGGACTGCTGATTTATCTCAACGTGACGCACGCCTTCGAGTATGCGTACGTGTATGAGAATACGGCCATGGACCTTCCATTGGATTATCTGGTAGCTGCGTCGTGGGCTGGCCAGGAAGGGTCTTTCCTGCTCTGGATCGTGATGAATGCTCTTGTAGGGATGGCCGTCATATCCTTTGCCAGAGACTACGAAGCGCCGGTTATGGCCATCATCTGCCTCTGCCAGGCATTTCTGATCTCCATGATCGCTGGCCTGCAAATAGGACCCCTGCCAATTGGCTCCTCCCCGTTCGCGACGCTGGCCGAGAAATTCCCGACAGCCCCCATGATTCAGGCTGGAATTATTCCAACCGATGGCCAAGGGCTTAACGATCTTCTGCGAAACTATTGGATGGTCATCCACCCGCCGGTGCTTTTCATTGGCTTCGCCTCCATGATTGTCCCGTTCGCCTTCGCAGTGACGGCCCTGTGGAAGCGCAAGTACACTGAATGGGTTCGTCCCGCACTGCCGTGGACCCTGTTCGCCGTCATGGCGCTGGGTGTGGGCATCGCGCTAGGAGGCTATTGGGCGTACATCACGTTGAATTTCGGCGGGTACTGGGCCTGGGATCCGGTTGAGAATTCGTCCCTCGTGCCATGGCTGGTCGGGATCGCTGCCATACACACCATGATTGTCCAGAAGCGCTCGGGGCACAGTCACAAGGCATCCCTCTTTCTGGCCATCGCCGCCTATATCCTGGTCGTGTACTCCACATTCCTGACTCGGAGTGGGATTCTGGGAGACATATCGGTCCATTCGTTTGTGGACCTGGGCCTGTATAACCAGCTGCTTGTCTGGATCCTGACCATGGGCCTGCTCGGTTTCGGACTGTTCTTCATCCGAATGGGTGAGCTCCCCAAGCCCGATCGTGAGCCAAACGTGCTGTCACGTGAGTTCATGATCTTTGCAGGAGCCATGATCCTGACAGGAATTGCCATGGTGGTCTTGCTCGGCACAAGTGCTCCCATCATCGGGCGCATCTTCAGAGATGCCCCCTCTACAGTGCCGATCGAGTTTTACAATAAGTGGTCCCTCCCGCTCAGCATTGCTTTCCTCTTTTTGGCAGGACTCGGTCAGCTCTTCTGGTGGAATAAAATGACCGTGGAATCGGTCAATAAGGTGCTTTTCCGGCCCATCGTCATGTCCTCGATCGCGACGATCGCTTTTTTCTTCCTGACCCCCTTCCGCATCCGTGCAGCAGAGGCTGCTGCATTCGCTCAGGCAGGCGCTGACGCACTCAATTCAGCGGGCTTCGCGTCGATTGCAACGGTTTGGGCCCAGCACGGCCCGTTCCTGCTGATGCTGGTCCTGGTGTTCGTGGCATTTTTCGCCTTCTTTGGCAACGCAGAAGTGATGTGGCGCATTGCTCGTGGTAATCTCAAGTTAGCTGGCGGTGCTGCCACGCACATCGGCTTCGCAATCATGGTCCTCGGGATTGTGACGTCAAGTGGACTCAACAATCCGATCGGGCGCAACGGGGCTCAACTTGGTGAGAGCCGGGATAACTTCATCATCGGTCTTGATGAAACACGCAACGTACAGGGATACACCGTTACCTACACGGGACAGGGCATAGACGAAGAAGGGCTCCCAACCTACAATCTCTCGTTTGTAGACCCACGTGGACGCTCGTTCGAGATGCAGCCTGTTGCATACGAAAGCAACAGGGGTCAGTGGATTCAGAACCCCGACCTGAAAGTATGGGCAGAAAAGGACCTCTTCGTCGCCGTCTCACCCAGTGTGATGTTCGGGACGACCCAGGATCGTGGCCAGATCACGCTGGCACGTGGCGAGACAGCCGATCTGGGTGGTGGCGCCTACACGTTGGAGTTCGTGGAATTCGACCTGAATGTCGAACACGAAATGATTGGTGACTCTACCGAAGTAGCCGTAGGGGCCAACTTGATGTTGACCCAAACGGAATCCGGTGCTGTTCGCGAATTGAAGCCCGTATATATCATCAAGGCAGATCGTTCCGTAGAGTATCTCCAGAATGCTGTCCCTGAATGGGGTATCACGATCTCATTTACGGCGATGAACGTGGACAACGGCTCAATCGACCTTGGCGTTGAAGGGGTAGAGATGCCACCGGAGGACTGGCTGGTGGTACAGGCGTATGAGAAGCCCCTGATCAGTCTCGTTTGGCTGGGGTTCATCTTCCTGTCTCTCGGCTTCTGCCTTTCCGTCTACCGAAGGGCTCAGGATCAGCGCGCTGCGTCCAAACGCCAGGAACAGGCTGCAGCCTAAATATTTCCCGTGGAACTGCCGATACGAGAGGATGAGTAGCTATTACGCTTTTCGTCCCCCCACTCCGCAATTCCATGAACCCAACATCACGCCATATTTTGCTGGCCGATGACAACCCGGTCAACCGGAAGGTCCTCCAGCATATGCTCGGCAGGCTTGGACACACCGTAGAACCGGTTACCACAGGAAAGGAAGCCTTCGAAAAGGCCTCATCATCATCCTATGACCTGATCTTCATGGATAT
>CALIKL010000080.1 GCA_938018055.1 uncultured bacterium | reverse complement strand
CGAGGTATTCCGCGCCGCGGCCTTTGATATTCTCATCCCAGTACTGCATCCAGGTAGGTCCCTCCGATGCGAGGCGTTCCCAATCGACGTCCATGGCACGGATATCACTTTCCAGAATCCAGGTCGGCAACAGGGTGGAATCGAGGTCGTTTCGGGCCGGAATGCGATAGTACTTGTTCGCCTGATCAATTAGCGCTGACTGGGTTGTCACATGCTCGTAGAACAGTTTGGCTACTTCTTCCTGCGGAGCGCCGGCCACAATTGCGATACCGTCATGCAGCACGGGCGTACCGGATGTTGGAAGGGAAAAGGCGAATGGATATCCAATGCTGTCCGCCTGGAAATACGTGTCCGGCATGTTCCAAAGCGATACGTCGCCTTCCTCGCGCGCTACCTTGAGATAGAGCTGAGTAGGGTCAGCTGCATAGGTTTTGGTATTCTGATCCAGTCGGGCCAGCCAACGATACCCTTCTTCCACCGAGGGCTGTCGCATGATGAGGGCGCCCCAGATGGTGCGCATGGTCGAGCTTGCCAGCGGATAGCGGATGATGATCCGATCTGCCCATTCCGGCTCGAGAAGGTCATCCCAGTCCGTCGGACGTTCTCCTTCCGGGACCGTGCGCGAATTGAAGAGCAGGACCTCCGGTGTCAGGTACGTCGCAAACCACGTTTCGTCGGCGCCACGGGCCTCGGTCGGGACGGCCTCGGCCCATGATGGTACGTAGGGCGCAAGCAGGCCCTCAGCGGATGCACGAGCGAACGTTGGTCCATCGCCACCCCACCAGACACTTGCCGTTGGATTGGCCCGCTCGGTACGAATGCGATCGTACGCGTCCTGCCCACCCATATCAATCCACTGCACGTTGATATCCGGGTAGGCAGCTTCAAATGATTGCTCTGCGTCGGTCAGCATTTCCTTCCCATGCGGGGAATAGACAACCAGTGACGTGCGGTCATCAGAAGCGCAACCGGTCAGCAGCACCAGGACGAGAATAAAGGAAAGAAGACGCATGGCTCCGGATATGACTGGATTGGGACGGTGAGTATGGTAGCTCGGATCGGTGTTTCACCCGATACGACGCAGGCGGGCCAGTCGAACCATCAGTTTTTTGGGTCCAACCTCCTGGAAGTCGACCGTTGCCTTCATCTGCTGGCCCGTGCCTTCCAGGGACATAACCTTGCCGGCACCAAAAATATGGTGCTCGACGTGCATGCCTGGGGCAAGCGCCTGACTTTCTTCCTCGTCGTACACAATGCGCTGTCCTGCCGGGGCTTTCGGTTTGGGCGCCGAGGCACCAGCGTCCGTCGCGCGTGTCACAATCCGGGTCTTGCCCTGTGGCTTGTTGGCCGCCTGCTCTCGCAGATTCTTGCGGTAATAGTACGGGTCCATCGAATCGTAGGACACGCCGCTGGTCGAACTTCGCGTCTTGAAACGGTCCTTGTCCGGGTCAAACGGTTGTCCGGCTTCTGTGCGGACCAAGGAAGCGTCTATCTCTTCCAGGAAGCGACTGCGTACCATGGGCGTCTGCTCGCCGAACCGGAAGCGACTGCGTGCATGGGAAAGGAAGAGCAGCTGCTTGGCGCGCGTGGCACCGACGTAAAACAACCGGCGCTCCTCCTCGAGCTCGGTCGGATCCTGTGCGGCCATTTGCAGCGGGAACAGGTTTTCCTCCATCCCAGCCAGAAAGACCACGGGGAATTCCAGTCCTTTCGAGGCGTGCAGCGTCATGAGTGTGACCCGGTTTTCCGAATCCTGGGCTTCATCAGCATCAGTCAAGAGCGAGACCTCCTGAAGGAATGCACTCAACGATCCGTCGGGGCGCGTCCCAGATTCATCATCCACGACCGGCGCGGAGGCTTCCCTGTCCTCATGGCTGCGGGAGAATTCTGCGATGGCGTTAAGGAGCTCCTGAACGTTTTCCCAACGAACAAGATTTTCGGGCGTGTTCTCTTTCCGGAATTCCTCGAGCAGTCCGGTTTCCTTGATCAGACCCTTGGCGACATCTTCCGCCTGATCTGTGGCGGCCAGCTCCCGGTATTTCTCGATCATGTCACGGAATCCCGCCACTGCGTTGGTAGCTCGGGCAGGCAATCCTACTTCTTCAATACGCTCCAGCACATCCCAGGCACCCAGATTGTGGCGAGTGGAAAACGCCCAGAGCTCACCCTGTGTTTTGGCGCCAATACCTCGTGTTGGCGTATTGATTACGCGTCGTAGACTGGCTACATCGTTTGGGTTGACGACCAGTCGCAAATACGCCAGCGCATCCTTGATTTCCCGGCGCTGATAGAATGAAACACCTCCGACCACACGGTACGGGATGCTTCCCCGACGCAAGGCATCTTCGAGTGATCGACTCTGAGCGTTGGTGCGGTAGAGAACCGCAAAATCCTTGTAGAGGTGTCCGAGGCGCACCTGCACGTCACGAATGCGCCGCTCGACTTTCTGCGCCTCGTCGCGCTCTGAGATGGACTCAAGCAGGATGATAGGATCACCCTTGGTGTTGTCCGTCCAGAGCTTCTTGTCGATCTGTTTCGTGTTGTTGCGGATGATCGAGTCCGCCAACTTCACGATGTTCTCGGTCGAGCGGTAATTCTGCTCCAGCCGGATGGTCGTCGCATTCGGGTAATCCCGTTGAAAGGACAGCATGTTCGTGATGTCCGCACCACGGAAGGCGTAGATGCTCTGTGCATCATCCCCTACGACACACAGGTTGCCCAGCTTGCGGGCCAGCGTCCGGGCCAACAGATACTGTGCTTTGTTCGTGTCCTGGTACTCGTCGATGTGGATGTACTTCCAGCGGTTCTGATATTTCTCCAGGACGTCGAGATTGTTGTCGAAGAGCTGCAAGGGCTTGAGCAACAGGTCGTCGAAGTCCATGGCATTGGCGCGCCGGAGTTCGTCCAGATAGGGCTGGTATAGCTCTGCTGCCCGTTCCTGCTGGGGCGATGCGGCCAATCGGGCATATTCTCCGGGGTCGACCATCCGGTTCTTGGCACCTGAAATCAGATGCTGCACCGCCCGGGGTCGTGTTTGCTGTGTGTCGATCCCGAACCGGTTCATGAGATCCCGGATTACGCGCTGGCTGTCGTCCGAGTCGTAGATCGTGAAATCCGAGGTGTATCCGATTCGGTCACCATCTACGCGCAAGACACGGGCAAACATGGAGTGGAACGTCCCGATCGCCATGCCTCGACCTACTTCTTCACCCACCAGGCCGAGAACGCGTTCGCGCATCTCCTTCGCCGCCTTGTTGGTGAAGGTGATAGCCAGGATCTCCCAAGGTCGCGCTTTGCCCGAAGCGAGCAGGTGAGCGATACGATGGGTCAGCGTGCGCGTTTTGCCGGATCCCGGTCCCGCTACAATCAAAACAGGACCATCGGCTGCCAATACGGCCGACTGCTGAACCTGATTTAGTCCCTTCAGGATTTCCGAAGCATCGGGTGATGAAGAGGGAGCATCGTCGTCGGGCAGCAGCGTGAATTGGGCCATGGAGAGCGGGCCAGCGAGAGATGAAGTGATGGACAGATCCGGGTGCAATCAGGCGGGTCCAGAAGATAAGGGCCCGGTACTCAGTCTTGAAGGTGTGCGGCGTGTATATTCGCGAATTGCATATCGAATGAATCCGTCCTGTGTCGAATTCAATCGGTACTGCCCACCGGCACCCAACATTCCACTGATTCTATGGATCTGGTTTCCCTGCTTCGCGGCCTGCTCGGGCTGACTGTCATTCTAGGACTGGCCTGGATGGCCTCCAACAACCGAAGCCGCATCAGCTGGCGCATGGTCGCGTCGGCATTGGCTCTCCAAATAGTTTTGGCCATCTTCCTGCTCAAGGGGGAGGCCATGGGGGCTTGGTTTGCCCCATTGGGGTGGCCAAAGGCCTTTTTTGCCTGGATATCGGGCTTTTTTGTGCTGGTTCTGAATTTTACTACGGCCGGTGCTGAGTTCATTTTCGGCCCATTGGCGCTTCCTCCCGGTGTGGATGGAAGTCTGGGCAGCTTCTTTGCATTCCAGGTACTACCCACCATCATTTTCTTTGGCTCGCTCATGGCGGTGCTCTATCACCTGGGTGTGATGCAGAAGGTGGTACAGGGTATGGCTTGGGCCATGAGTCGTTTTCTGGGAACGTCAGGCGCCGAATCCCTCTCTGTAACTGCCAACATTTTCGTGGGGCAAACCGAAGCGCCACTCGTTGTACGACCCTATCTGACGGGAATGACCATGTCGGAACTGATGGCCGTCATGACCGGAGGAATGGCTACCATCGCCGGCGGTGTGATGGCCGCCTACATCCAGATTCTCGGTGATCCGTACGCACAAGCGATGGGCGTTTCACTCGATGTCGGTCGGCAGCTGTTTGCAGAGCAATTGCTGGGGGCGAGTATCATGGCTGCGCCCGCGGCGCTCCTGTTGGCCAAGATGCTCATTCCAGAAACGAAGGAGCCGGAGACGAAAGGAGAAGTCAAGATCGAGGTCGAGAAGACGTCGGCGAACGTGATTGATGCGGCGGCGAATGGTGCAGGTGATGGCTTGAAGCTGTCACTCAATGTAGGTGCCATGCTGCTCGCCTTCCTTGCTTTGATTGCCATGCTCAATTACATCATCGGCTGGGGAGGTGGTCTCGTGGGTTGGGAATTGACCATCGAGCAGTTACTCGGCTGGTCACTGTCGCCGTTGGCTTGGTTGATAGGGGTGCCCTCGCAGGATATTGTGGCCTTCGGGTCCTTGGTGGGCACCAAAGTCATTGCCAACGAATTCGTAGCCTATCTGAATCTGGCGGGGTCGATCAGTGCTGGAACGCTTGACCCGAAGACCGTGGTCATGGCCACCTTTGCCTTGTGTGGATTTGCGAATCTGTCCTCGATAGCAATTCAGATCGGCGGGATTGGGCCTCTCGCGCCGGAGCGGAAGTCCGACCTTGCCAAGCTGGGTGTGCGGGCTGTGATAGCCGGTACGTTCGCCAACATGATGACAGCGACCATCGCAGGCATTCTGCTTTGACCCCTCGGGGTAATACATCTGTGGACGGCACGCTGTCCTGAACGGT
>CALIKL010000079.1 GCA_938018055.1 uncultured bacterium | reverse complement strand
AGAAAGGCCAACTCTCGGCTGAGAGAAGCCATGTCATCCACGTTGACTCCGTCGTCCCCGTCCAGGTAAACCTCTACAACCCGTGACCCCTTACGTCCCCGAACCTGGAGGTCAACGATGAACCAATCATCCCGCTGGATGAGTTCCTCGGCCAGCTGCACGATTCTGTCCTCGAGGGACCCTGAACCGGGTGCTGATGTGACGCTATGTTCTGTCGGTGCTGTCATGTTCAGTCTTGGCGTGGAAGCGCGTCGCAAGGATTCCCAACCCGACCGTTTTGGTCGAATAGAAAGGGTCCTGTGCAAAAAACGCCCGGTCCGAAGCTCGGACGGGCGCCACAGGAAATCCCCGCTTCAACAAAAAAGGGCGGCTGACGCCTCCCTTTTTTTCCACAATGGCCAGTATACGGCAAATCGGAATCGAAAATCAACTTTCCGATCAGGCGAGATCAGACATCAGAAACGCCTTGATGAACTCTTCCAACTCCCCATCCATGATGGACTGGACATCGGTGATCTTGGTCTCCGTTCGATGATCATTGACCATCGTATAGGGTTGAAATACGTAGCTCCTGATTTGTGAGCCCCACTCGATCTTTTTCTTCGACCCCTCGACCGCATTCTTGGCCGCTTCCTGGATCTGAAGTTCCAATTGATAAATGCGGCTCTTCAGCATGGTCATTGCCCGGTCCCGGTTCTGCAGCTGACTGCGTTCCTCAGTGCACTCTGCTACAACACGTTCCGTTCGCCCATCGCTGAGCTCCCCGTTCCAGATCAATCGAACACCGGTTTCGACCTTGTTTACATTCTGACCACCCTTCCCGCCTGAACGGAAGGTCTGCATTTCAAGCTGGTCGGGCCGGATATCAATCTCGATGGTGTCGTCAATCTCTGGATAAACGAACACACTGGAAAAAGACGTATGACGACGACCAGATGAGTCGAAAGGTGAAATGCGCACCAATCGATGCACGCCTGACTCAGATTTCAGATATCCGTAAGCGTACTCTCCACGAATGGCCAACGAGGCACTTTTGATACCTGCGACGTCTCCTTCCTGATACTCGAGGAGCTGCACCGTATAGCCGTTCCGTTCCCCCCAGCGTGTATACATCCGGACCAGCATATCGGCCCAATCCTGACTTTCTGTCCCACCTGCCCCGGGATTGATCGTCAAAATGGCATCACGATGGTCATCTGCCGCGTTCAGCAAACTCTTTAACTCAAGGTCTTCAACCAAAGGCGCTAGAGCGGACAGCTCAGCCTCGATTTCTTCTCTAAGATCATCGCCCTCCTCAGCTTCCATGAGCTGCAGCGTTTCAATGTTCTCCGCATGGGTCTTAATCTTTTCCCATGCCTCCAGCCACCCCTTCTCGACTGAAATAGCCTTTTCCGTGGCCTGAGCCGCCTCTGGATTATCCCAGTAACCGGGATCGAGACGCTCCTTCTCCAATACTTCTTTGCGCTTCGCTCGTCCTTCAGGGTCTAAATAACCCCCAAGCGTCGATACGCGATCCATCAAACTCTGTATCTGCTCCTTCTCCATACCGACGGACTCGATTGATCTTGGGTGAAAATAGACGGATCCCGTCAGTCTGACTTAGCTGGCCTGATGGCACCACCCAATAAACCAGCCACGGCACCCAGCAGTGAAGCGATGAGTAACGTGGAGAGCGGAATGACGAACCCCGGCATCCCACCCAGCAGACTCCCCATGGTTTCCATCATGTTTAGATTCTCTGCTGGCGCCACTGCCATATTCCAGCCGATCAGAAGTGCCCAGGATCCTGCAAGAGCTGCGGCACCACGCAACGCGGGCCGACTCGAGGCCAGAAAGCCGGCAACCAAAGATCCCGCTATAGCCCATATCCATCCAAAAAGGACGTGCAGGGTCAAGGCGATTACCATTCCAAGGGCGATGGAAGACCTGCTCATTGCGTAACCGAATTAGATCGTATTCAGCTCACCTGCACGACAACGCTCCGCGAAGCGAGTAATGCGCCGTACAGCCTCTTCAATGTTCTCCATGGAGTTCGCGTACGAGCAGCGAACGAACCCGGCCCCGCTCTCGCCGAAGGCATCTCCCGGTACCACCGCCACATGTTCAGCATGCAGTAGCTCTTGCGCGAATTCCTCTGAAGATAAACCGGTCGACGTAATATCAGGAAAGCAGTAGAACGCTCCTTCCGGCTCGAATGTGGGCAGACTAGCGGCGCGAAACCCATCCACAATAGTGCGTCTTCTGGCATCGTAAGCCTGACGCATACGCTCCACGTCAGGTTGACATTCAAGTAGACCAGCCAGTGCGCCCCATTGTCCGGCTGTTGGTGCTGACATGATGATGTACTGATGCAACTTGTACATCGCATCGTAAATAGGTTTTGGTGCACATGCATACCCAACACGCCAGCCCGTCATGGCATACGCTTTGGAGAATCCACCAAGCAGGACCGTACGATCCCTCAGTGCATCGATGGAAGGCAAGCAGGTATGACCACGTTCGAAAGCCTCGCCATACACCAAGCGATCATAGATTTCATCCGAAAGCACGATCAGGTCATGCTTCACAACCACTTCTGCAATTTCCTCAAGTACCTCGCGGCGTAAAACAGCCCCTGTAGGATTGGATGGATATGCCAGAAAAAGCACTTTCGTCCGATCCGTTATCCTGGCTTCAATATCCGCAGCCGTAACCTGAAAATCGTTTTCTACTGAGGTCGGTACATATTTGACGACGCCGTCTGCAAAGATCGACGCCGGTCCGTAGGAGACGAAGCAAGGCTCGGGAATCAGGATCTCGTCACCCGGGTCCAACAAGGCGAGCATGGCCAATTGAACCGCCTCGCTAACACCTACAGTGACCAGGATCTCACTTGCCGGATCATATTTGACCCCGTAGAGTCGATCCAGCTCTTCTGAGATCGCGTCACGCAGCGGAGCAATCCCAGCATTCGAGGTATACCCCGTTTTTCCCTCTTCCATCGAGCGCATCGCACCCTTCATGATGGCTTCGGGAGAGACGAAATCAGGCTCACCGATTCCGAGGGTTATTACCTCCTTCATCGTGGCCGCTATTTCAAAAAAGCGGCGGATACCGGAGGGCGGAACCGACGTGACGCGATGCGACAGTCTGCTTTCCAAATTCTGCATGGTGGGATCCAGCAAGATTAACACATTGGGGAGCCCAGAATATACAGCACAGACGAACCCGTCGGCGTGCTTTTTCCGCGCAGAATCTTTGCTTGTCCGCCTGCGGGGGACAGGCTAGTTTCAGGCCAATTAACGCATGTCCCTCATTTCAGAATCCCATGTCTGACGTACTGAACAAGAACTATATCGATGGCATCTGGCAGGAAGCATCCGCTGGCGCCGTTTTCAAAGATGTCAACCCGGCTGTCAATTCCGACGTTATCGGCTCATTTCCTGAGTCCGGCGTGGAAGATGTGGACGATGCGGTCCAGGCCGCACGAACAGCATTCCGCACCTGGAGTCGCATGCCTGCACCTGCTCGTGGTGATATTCTGCGTCGAATCGGCGACGTGCTGACGGAGCGGAAGAGTGAGTTGGCTTTTCAGATGACACGAGAAATGGGCAAGCCGTTTTTCGAAACCAAGGGTGACGTCCAAGAAGCGATCGACACGGCCTATTACGCAGCTACCGAAACCCGGCGCATGTTCGGCCACACGGTACCAAGTGAAATGCCGAACAAGTTCAACATGTCCCTTCGTCGGCCAATCGGTGTTTGCGGCGTGATCACAGCCTGGAACTTCCCAGTAGCTGTCCCCACCTGGAAGATGTTTCCTGCCATTGCAGCCGGAAACACGGTCGTCTTCAAGCCCAGCGAGGATGCCCCACACAGCGGTGCGTTGCTCGTTAAAGTCATGGAAGATGCGGGAGTACCTCCCGGAGTAGTCAATCTTGTTCAGGGAAGCGCCACAGCAGGTCGCGCTCTTGTTGAGCATCCGGATGTCAACGCGGTTTCATTTACCGGTTCAACAGAGACCGGAAGCAAGATCGGCGAGGCCTGTGGCCGCCTGCACAAGCGGTTCTCATTGGAAATGGGCGGCAAGAACCCCATGATTGTTCTGGCCGACGCTGACCTCGATCTGGTCATTGACGGCCTGCTATGGGGTGCCTTCGGTACCACGGGACAGCGCTGCACAGCCACCTCTCGTCTCATTGTTCACGAGGATGTGCATGATGCGCTCGTAAACAAGCTCAAGGAAGCTGCATCCGTGCTTAAGCTGGGCTATGGCAACGAGGACGAGACCGAGATGGGACCCGTCATCAACCAGAAGGCGCTCGATAAGATCGAGTACTACGTCGGAGTTGGTAAGGATGAAGGTGCCACCGTTGCACTGGGAGGCAATCGTGCTACGGGTGGAAGCCTGGATGACGGATTCTTCTTCGAGCCAACCATATTTACCGGGGTCACCCCGAACATGCGCATTGCCAAGGAAGAAATATTCGGACCTGTCCTATCGGTGCTGAAGATCTCTTCTTATGAAGAGGCGGTCAGTGTTGCCAACAACATCGAATACGGTCTTTCCTCAGCTATCTATACCAGCGACGTGGCAACAGCTTTTAGAGCCATGCACGACATCGAAGCGGGAATCACCTACGTGAATGGCCCGACGATTGGAGCCGAAGCCCACATGCCGTTCGGTGGCGTGAAAGGAACGGGCAATGGCCATCGCGAAGGTGGATGGGAGGTCTTCGAATTCTACACGGAGACCAAGACGGTCTATGTCGATTACTCTGGTAAACTCCAGAAGGCTCAGATCGATAACGTAGACGATTGAGCGTGGCCCCGTTCATGCGAATGACGTAGAAGCGGCGCGGTCTCACGTAAGAGACCGCGCCGCTTTCAGTTTATATCCGTTGTTCAGGTTCAATGGACACCTTGTCCTTCGCCCCGTTCTTCGTGGTATCCAGTACCAGCTTTGCCAGAAGCCTGGTCAGATCATTCAAGCGCTTGGCCGCCTCGACGGCAACCGACTCCAGGCCAAGGACGCGAGCACGCTCACCAGATGACGCCCCTAGCTTCTCGAGTAGATGGCTCCTGATGGACTCTATCTCCGATTTTACTTCCGATTTCGTTCGACGGACCCGCTTGGCTTTCCTTCGATCAGCATCCTCCAGCGCATCCATGACCATTTCTAGATGCTCATCAACCCTGCGGAGCAGTGTAGCCAGGCGATGAGCTGTCTCGGCAGAGAAATCAGATCTCAGTCGCATACGCTCCAAGCTTTCATCGGCAAAACGGGTCTCTAGTTCATCGCCCATATTCTCGAGCAGCGTTGAGGCCCCGACATAACATCGGATGCGCTCAACATACTGCCGTTCAAGACGACCTGCCGAGACTTTACCGAGATATGCGTTGATGGATAGGTACAAGGCATCCAGTTCATCATCCAGTGATCGAAGTACGTGATGGCGAACATCTGAAGACTCCATCATATCTGCTGAGAGCTGAATCATTGCATGCACGCGATCTCCCATTCTGGCAAGCTCCATACCGGCACGATCAAGCGCGAGGGCTGGGGTGTCAATCAGGTTCTCATCAAGATACTTAGGCTTCACGTGCCCAGGATCCGCACCTTTT
>CALIKL010000078.1 GCA_938018055.1 uncultured bacterium | reverse complement strand
CAACGCGCTTGGCCAAAACCGTCGTGATGGCCGCCGTCAAGGTCGTCTTGCCGTGGTCCACGTGACCAATCGTACCCACGTTCACGTGGGGCTTATTACGCTGGAAAGTTTCCTTTGCCATGTTGGAATACCTATTGGAGTTGGTACCTGCAGGTGTCTCATTATGTGTCAGACCCTTGCGGGCCTCGGGAGAGAAACGCCAATCTGGCCGTTTCTCCGTCCGGCGGCATCTGCCAGTTCGGACGTACACTGCCACGCAATACCCGGAGCGTTGAGCTCTACACTCCGATCAATGTACTACGTTTTGTGCTTGAGCCTCTTCCCGGACTTGAACCGGGGACCCCTTCCTTACCATGGAAGTGCTCTACCGCTGAGCTAAAGAGGCACTGCGCCGGGTCGATCCGTCACTCCGATTGCCGGAGCGACTGTGGAGCGGGAGACGAGATTCGAACTCGCGACCCTCAGCTTGGAAGGCTGATGCTCTACCAACTGAGCTACTCCCGCTTACGCAGTCTGCTCGGCGCCTGAAAGCTTGGCGCAGTGCAGTGTGGACGGGGGAGGATTCGAACCTCCGAAGTCGAAAGACACTGGATTTACAGTCCAGCCCGGTTGACCGCTTCGGTACCCGTCCATGTATGTTTCTGATCACGTTCGCTCCGAACGCCCCTGTCACCGATGATCGTAGCTGGTCCCTGACCAGCGAAATAATCCGTGCAAGAACGTGACCGGAAGGACAAACCCAATCACTATGTAGGCCCGGCGGATCACGAGTGATCGCCGGTGAGCTCCCTATGGAGCTGGCAGAGGGACTCGAACCCCCGACCTGCTGATTACAAATCAGCTGCTCTACCAGCTGAGCTATGCCAGCAAGGCTCCTTTCGGAAAAACCTAGTCCATAAACCTTGATGTGAGCCCAAAAAAGGATCGCGTCGTGGTTTTTGGCCAGACTTAAAAGTTAGGACGAGGCCGGACGCAAGTCAACTATGCGCGTCATGAACCATCCGTGAAACCGTCATTCGGTCGATTCCTGGGTCGGCTTGCGACTCAAGGCATAGCGAAGCATCTGGACGAGGGCAAACAGTAGCATCAGACCGAGAATCACTCCTCCCCAGGCCTGCAAGTACGAGCTGACGATTTCCCAATTTTCTCCCACCACGACGCCCGCCACCGTAAGCAAAACACACCACGCTACTGAGCTTACCGCACTCCATAGCCAGGTTTTTCCAGCATTCATGTGTGCCATACCGACTGTCAACGAGATCACAGACCGCAGGCCACTCAGGAATCGATTGGCCACTACCAATCCGAATCCGTGCCGCTGAAGACGCACCTGGACACGCTTTATGCGCTTTTTCGGCAGCCAACGATACCTTTCCGGATCCAGAAGGCCCGTGCCCAAGTGATGACCGAAAGCATACATGGTCATGAAACCCAGCGTCCCTCCAATGGAGGCCAGAAGCACTACCAGTGGGGCATTCAGTAATCCCAAGCCGGCCATGTACCCTCCGAAAACCACAACCATATCGCCGGGTATGGGGGGCACGACATTTTCCAGCCAGGCAACGCCGAGAATGATCCCATAGGCCCAGACAGGCGGCAGCGTCGTCATCCAGGCGACGATATCCAGAAGCAGGTCCCCCATCAATCGGCCGATTCGATAAGGCAAATAGCGTAGGCTGCCATTCCTTCCTTGGTACCAACAAATCCCAGGCGCTCTGTGGTTGTCGCCTTGACGGATACCGCACTCACATCAAGTCCAACGGCTGAAGCAATATTGGCTCGCATGGAATCAATAAGCGGTCGCAATTTGGGAGCTTGCGCCGCGACCGTGGCATCCACGTTTACCAGGCTGAAGCCAGCTTCCGCTACCCTGCGCACTACCTCACGCAGCAACGCCATGGAATCTGCATCCTTGTAAGCTGGATCCGTGTCCGGAAAGTGACTCCCGATGTCGCCCATGGCCGCCGCTCCCAGGATGGCATCGGTGATCGCATGCAGCAACACATCCGCATCCGAATGGCCATCCAGCCCTTCGGTATGGTCTATCGTGACGCCACCAAGAATGAGCGGCCGCCCTTCAACCAATCGGTGCACATCGTATCCGAATCCAACTCGCATAACTACCTGGTTTCCTGACCGACTATCTGCTCCCTTTCTTCCATCGCAAGTACGTGCTCCCATTCGGGCCAATACCGGATGGCGGAATCCCAGTCCTCGGGTGTCGTGATCTTCAGGTTCATGGCGCTTCCGGGTACCGGAATGACGACATGATCCAGCTTTTGGACCAGATCGACATCATCCGTTGCATCCCATCCCTCGACTTCGGCCCGTTCGTGTGCCTTTCGGATCCAATCCGTCCGGAATCCTTGCGGGGTCTGGACACGCACGAGTTTTTCTCTGGGAACCGTTTTACCAAAGATTACCCGGCCTTTACTGCCCTTGATCTTACGCACGGTATCCGTAATGGCCAGTGCCAGCGATGCAGCGCCGTGTTGACGCGTCTCGCGAATGACCCGCTCAACTGAGGACATCCTGACGAAGGGCCTTACGGCATCGTGAATCAAAACGACATCGACCGTGTCCGGGACGGCATTGATTGCTTCGCGCACTGATGCCTGACGGGACTGTCCTCCGGCCACCACATCCAGCAGCTTTGTGATTCCAACGCGGCGGAGCTCTACCCCGAGAGGCTCGACGGCATCCGCCGGAGTTGCAACGATAATGTGATCAACCTGAGCATGCCGCTCGAACACCAAGAGAGTCTGCACGAGGACGGATTTACCCCCGAGGACCCGGAACTGCTTCCGATGTCCCCCCATCCGCGTGCCTTGGCCTGCGGCGGGAATAATGACGGCAACCTGTCCTTTGGTCGACATGATGATGGGAGCCGGATCAGAGACGTCCGCTCCAGCCTTTGACCGTGCGGCGAACGCCTGCGAGATCAGATTATGAGCATGGCATCGCCGAAGGAAAAGAGACGATACTTCTCTTTCACGGCAACATCGTAGGCCTCACGCATGAAATCGTACCCCGCAAATGCGGCGACGAGCATCATGAGCGTACTGCGAGGCATGTGGAAATTCGTAATCAGCCGTTCCGTGATGTGGAAATCGTAAGGCGGATAAATGAACTTGTCCGTCCAGCCAATATTTGCCTTCAGGTTGTAGGCAGCCGACAAGCTTGATTCAATGGCACGAACCACCGTCGTACCGACTGCGGTTACGCTGTTTTTCGATGAGGCCAAGGCCACATTCGCACGTTCCGCAACCTCCGGCGTCACATGATAGAATTCGCTGTCCATTCGGTGTTTGGTCAGATCTTCGACCTCCACCGGGCGGAACGTTCCCAGACCCGTGTGCAATGTAACGGGAAGCACGTCGACCCCTTTCTTCTCGAGAGAGCCGATCAAATCCGGAGTAAAATGCAGACCCGCAGTCGGAGCAGCGACGGCACCGCGCTCAGCCGCAAACATGGTCTGATAGCGCTCACGGTCTTCGGGTTCTACGTCCCGCTTCAGATAGGGTGGGATCGGTGTTTCTCCGATCTCGTCAATCTTGTCGTAAAGCTCTTCGTTGCTGCCTTCAAATACGAAGCGAATCGTTCGGCCGCGAGAGGTCGTGTTGTCAATGACCTCGGCAATCAGACCGTTTTCGAAATAGAGCTTGTTGCCAATCCGGATTTTACGGGCCGGATCAACGATCACATCCCAAAGTCGACTTTCTGAATTCAGCTCGCGAAGCAGGAATACTTCAATGCGGGCACCCGTCTTTTCCTTGTTGCCAAAGAGGCGAGCCGGAAACACTTTCGTGTTGTTCACCATCATGACATCGCCCTTCTTGAAATAGTCCCCGATATCGGAGAAAACGTGATGTTCGATGGTCTGGTCGGCCCGATTGAGCACCATCAGTCGCGACGAATCGCGGGGCTCAGCGGGATATTTGGCAATGAGTTCTTTGGGGTATTCGTACTTGAACTGGGTGAGCTTCATGCGGCCTTACAGGGCTTGAGATATTCTGAAAAGATGGGGAGCAGCGAAGTGGGTGATCTGCTTCCAAAAAAGGATCGCAAATATACGCGCGTTTCGAGCCCACTCCAAACTGGAGGAACGCACTGGCCGGCGGGAAAACAGTGAATTCCGATAGCCAAACAACATCTTGAACCCTGCCATGGAAGACGGTACTATAGGGTCAGAGGCAACTGTGACGTTCAACCACCTTCATAGCACTCCACCAGGTGTATTCACCTTGTTCCTGGGTATTCTCGTCTTGATGATGGGATGCGATGCGGGTCTGGAGCCTCCCGAAGATGCCGGAACGGGTACCATTCATGGTACGATCACCTATGTCGGCGAGTGGCCCCCCGAGGCTGAGTTGGAAGACCTTCGCTTTATCGGCATGCGATTCGTGCCGCAAGACACGACCGACTTTTTCCGGCTGAACGAAATGGTGATCAGCGAGCGGTTGCCGGACTATGTCGATCGCCACACCTTCACCATGGACAATGTGCCAACGGGGACATACTTCTATTCAGGGGTTGCCCAACAATACGCAAGTGATCTGCTTTCGTGGCGACCCGTGGGCCTGGTGGAATCGGATGGGGGCGTTTTTACCGTTCAACGGGGAGGAAGCGTGTCTATCGAGATCACCGTCGATTTCGCAAATCCACCTCCATTTCCTCCTCAATGACAGCATTCGATACATATGAGGAGAAGCGGACTGGAAAGGCCATGCAGACACTCTTTGCGAAGCTGATGGGTCGGACCGCGGGCCTCGTCGCTCTGATGATTCTGCTGCTCGGCGCGCGCGACGTAGCCGGACAGTCGCTCTCAGGGCGCATCGTCGACGAATCCGGGATGCCTGTTCCGGGTGTGAACGTGCTGATTGAAGGCACATCGAAAGGCGCGGCATCGGATACAGACGGGCGTTACCGTATCGAAAATCTGGATGCTGGTCTCGTAGTGATTCGGTTTTCAGCCATCGGTTTCCATGTGGAGTCGCGCACGGTGCGTCTGAGCTCCGACATGTCGCTTACGCTTGATATGGAGATGCGCTGGAAGACCTTGTTGTCGGATGAGGTAGTGGTCACGGCCTCCCGACGTGAGCAACCCGCCCTTTCAGTCCCCGTTTCGGTTTCGGTCCTCTCAACCGACGACCTGACGCGAAGGAACACGGTCGTTCTGGACGAAGCGTTGCGTACCGTATCCGGGGTCAGCATTCTGGGTAATCAGATCAACGTCAGGGGATCCAGCGGTTTCGCATACAACACAGGGAGTCGCGTTTTACTCATGCTGGACGGGATGCCCCTGCTGACTCCGGACTCGGATGGCGTGCCTCTGGAGGCATTGCCCACATCGGAAATCAAGCAGATTGAGGTCTTGAAGGGTCCTGGCTCCGCTCTTTATGGTGGTGGTGCACTGGGTGGTGTGGTGAATGTGATAACTCGGGACTTCCCGGATGTCGCCTCAACTTCGGAAATCCGCACGTTCGCCGGCGTGTGGGACCCGGTTCGCCACGAGGTTTGGCGAGACGGCTGGAAACACGGTGAAGAATACCGACCGTTCTGGGGTGTATCGGCGTCCTATGCCACGCGTACCTCTCCAAAACTCGCGTGGTGGACGAGCCTGACATTCCGGCGCGACGCCGGGTATATGGCTCTCTCGGGGCGAGACGTCTTTCACGGATTCGGTAAGCTTGCATGGCAGCCCTCGCCTTCGCTGCGAGTCGAGTCGTTGTTGGGCATCATGGCCCGTCAGCGTGACAACTTCATTTTTTGGGAATCGGCTCGTAATCCGCTGAGCCCCGGCAGTGTCAATCTGGGCGACACACCGGAAGCGGAAGCCTCGCCCAACGGGGCCACCGACGACTTTGTGCGCCAGATCTCGTTCCTCCCCGTCATCCGACACGTCGTGAGCACGACGTTTTTCCACGAGTTCCGTCTTCGCGTCTTTGGCACGCTGCTCCAACCCATTGATGATGACACGGGCGAACGGAAAAGTGTCCAGGAAGGCACTTTGGGCGCACGGTATGGAGGCGAATGGCAAGGCACATGGATTCCACGTGCTGAGCGAAGGATTACCGCAGGGATTTCCCGTGACGCATTGACGACGAAAAGCTCATTCTTTGTCACGACCGATGGCGATGCCATCGGGGGCCAACCCGAACAAGCCGCCTTCCTTCACCTCGAGGAAGCTATCCTGGACGATTGGCAGCTGGTCGCCGGGCTCCGCTACGATCACTATCGCATCGATACCTCTGAATCTGAAGCGCGCCTGAGTCCAAAAATCAGTCTGGCCTGGACGGGCCTTCTCAACAATACATTTCGATTTGCCCTTGGAGACGGGTTTCGGGTCCCCTCGTTTGCTGAACGATTCACTGACAACCGGGATTACCTACCCATTATCCGGAATCTGGGACTCCGTCCGGAGATCAGCCGGAGTGTAGAAGTGGGCTGGCGCGGCGTGATTCCAGAACGCGTACACGGGGCATTCTCTTGGGATATTACCGTCTTCCACAACGGCTATCAACGGTTCATCGAGCCACGGTTGGTCCCCGAGAAGCAAGCATTTCAGTTCATAAACCTCGATAGCGCCACGATTCGCGGCAGCGAGGTAATGATCGAGTGGACCAACAGGTCGCAGACGTGGACGACCTCGCTGGGACATACCTGGTTGATGACTGAAGAGAATGACTCCGGAGACAAACTTCCCTTCCGCCCGGATCATCAAATTGTCCTCTCTCTCGAGACCTCCGTACTTCCATTGATCCGGCTGGGCGCTGACTACAGGTTTCTAACAGAACCCGATCGCGTGGAGACGGACTTCGCCCGGTTCGTCACGGATGCCGACCAGATGGTGGACACGAAAGTCCTCGATCTACGCGTATCGATTGAGCGGGGGGCTTTCGGATTTCGCTTCCTGGTTCAAAACGCCCTGGAGTATCACTACGTCGATCGTCCTGCCATTCTCGGCGAGCCGCGCCGGTTCACCCTCCAGGCTACCTGGAAACGCTGATATCCCCTTTTTCACGTCCAGACGGCAGCGGCCCACGTGACCGCACCGGGCTTACCAACCCATCCGATACCTCAGCGACGTCACGTGTGCGATGTGGTGCTCCCCGTGCCACGCATAGTTCTGCAGCAGCATGTCAACGGACATGGAGCCATTTTCGGGATGTTCCAGCGTTCGGGTCCACTGCTCCTGAGTAAGCTTCTTCAGAAACGCCACCCAGCGCACATGCAATCCGTCGAGGAGATCCAGCGAGACACCAACTGGTACATCGAAGGTGTCTGGTAACTCTGCCTACAGGGCTTCATTGTAAGCCGTGATTCGCGGGTGATGCTCAGTCAATGCCAGGCGGAATCTGATGAACGCATTGGCATGGCTGTCAAAAAGGTGGTGTACTACCTGCCTTGAGGACCACCCCCTTTCGCGATACGGGGTGTCAAGCTGTTCGTCATCCAAGCCGCTCACGGCCGCGCGCAGCGCGGCCGGAGCACGTTCAATCGCAGCAATGCAGGCATTGCGCTCCGCTTGAGACGGATCAGGCTTGAAAACGAAAGGCCCGATCGGAAAGCGCGGGTCCATACGCGAAATGGTTGGGTCAGAACGGTTTTGTGATGCCTGTCCAGGCGGCGAGAAGAATCAGGATAATGGCAATCCACCATCCGATTCCTGCGTCAAATCGTTTCGAAACAGCTGGGAATGCGCCGAGCACGACAAACAGGACGACCTTCAAGGCAACCCATCCTGGCCACGGCCACATGATTCCGAGGCGGGCGAGCATCCCGAATCCAGCTAAAAGCAGCAAAAAGAGGCCCACCCCATGCAGGATGGCCAACATCCGTGGACGATCTCCGCTCCCCGTCTGACGGTGCACCAGCATTCCCCCGAGGGAGGATGTCAGAAGAACGAGGCCTACGATGTGCAGAACGAGGTAAAACGTATGGGACATGGCATCAGTGACATTAGTGAACGGGTGTAGGGGAAAATACACTCGAAACGCCATGCAGACATGAAGCCGCTTCAAAGATGGAAAATGGCAGTCGTGGTCCCGGTATCAACCAGCGTTCGGGTAAATCAATGCGGTGGATACGGGTCGCCATACCCTCAAGACACTCTGGCCCCTGCACCCCTACACCAGACTCGGCCAACACAAAAACATGCTCGGGCTCGGCACTGACCAATTGCGCCTGGTCAAGCGGTGCGTTCGGATCGCCGCTTGCACGCAACACATCGCGTCCGGCTGCTCGATCGAGTATATCAGGAATCCAGCCTCCGGGAGACCACCATGTACCTTTCGATTCGAATACGACCGCTGCTCGGGGCAAGACGTCGAGTGGGGCGGCTCTAGGAATTCCGATTTCGTCCCGCAATTGCCGGAATGCTGCTTCCTGATGACCCAATAGGACCATCGCTTCTCCGAGTCGTCCCGTCGCTTTTCCCAAGGACAGAACACTGGTAAAAACCTCTTTCAGACGGACAGGTCTCCAATTCAGGGAGAGGTCAGAAACAAGCTCTGAAGGTAACTCGACACCCGGAGAAATCACTTCCAACCAGGCGCGAACAACCTTTTCAGATCCTTGAGGATGCATTACGAGATGGGTGGACGTTGTCGATGAAACCGGGTTCTGGACTGATAGAGCTGGGCCAAGGAAAGCACGGCTTCATCCTGGTACAGCCCGCCCAGAATCGTAAAGGACACCGGCTTGCGTCGGGCCGAAGAGGGATTGCCTTCGAGACGTTCGAACCCATTGGGCATGGACACACTCGGATGTCCGGTCAGATTCGTTTGGCGATTTCCGCCCCAAGTTGGAGCAACAATCACATCCACCTCATCGAAGAGGCGTCTCATCTCCTTCATCAGTAATGTTCTCACGCGGCTGGCATTGATATACGTCACAGCCGGAATGAACTGGGAGGTCCTCAGGTAATTGGGCCATGCGCCAGCATCTTGTCGGACCAATTCGTCATCCGTTCCAGATCGGACCAGATCGTCAAATGCCGCGGCTGCCTCGGCTCCGAGCATACTGAAAACGGGGCCAACAGGAATATCCGGAAGTTCAACAGAGCGCAATGAAATGCCAGCCTCTTCGAAGACGCGAAGCACAGCCAGATCGCTCTCCCGCTCCATGGGCAGATACCCCACACGTAGATCTTGCGGCTGCTTCCGAGGAGGCCAGAAAAATGGCGTGGTCAATGTCGAAGGATCGCTCTGATCACTGCCATGAATGGCATCAAACACCAAGGCGCAGCATGTTGCACTGCGACACATGGGGCCCAGTTTGTCGAACGACCAGCAAAGCGTCATGGCTCCTGATCGACTTACTCGCCCGAATGTTGGTCTGAGGCCCGTCACACCGTTCTTTTCGGATGGGTTGACGATCGAACCAGACGTCTCGGAACCGATGGCAAAGCCCACGAGGCCAGCGGCCACGGCAGATCCAGGACCAGCCGAGGATCCTCCTGAACCGGCCTCAATATTCCACGGCGTCTTGGTGCTACCGCCGTACCACACATTGCCCATGGCCAGAGCACCCGTTGTCAGCTTGGCCACCAGGACGGCTCCAGCGGCATCAAGCCTGCGGACTACTTCTGCCTCCTGTTCAATCGTCTGATCCTTGAACGGCCTGGCTCCCCAGGTGGTCGGATAGCCTTTGACGGCAAGGATGTCTTTGGCGCCCCAAGGGATGCCATGCAAAGGTCCTCGCCACTGACCTGCATCGAGTTCCAGATCGACGGCACGTGCCTGGCGTAGCGCTCGTTCTTCGGTCAGCGTCACGACGCACTCCAACACACCATCGTATTTTTTCAAGCGTGTCAGATAGAGCCGAGTCAGCTCTTCTGAGGAAACGAGTCGGCTGCGCAACAGTGCGGACAACTCGGGGACCGTCATGAAGGCCAGATCTTCGTCCGAGGAAGGTCGGGACACGTCGCCCGGTTGCCATGTGATGGGTATCCGGCTCGGAATGATCGGAGCCGATCTCCCACTGATTGTCGGATCAAAAATCAGGGCTGGCACATCGTCATTTTGGAGCTGAACCTGCCGAAGGGCAGCCCGATTCTCGACTCCATCCCGTATACCAGCGAGCATCTGCTCACGCTCTTGAGGCGTCAGCGTCAGGCCCGCCAATTTTTCCGCTGCCTCGATGGTCTCCAGCGTAATCTCTTCAGCCTCTTCGGCTTTTGCGTACAGGATCCCGGGCAAAAGAGTTGAGACGACTCCAATGGTTGCAGCGGATTCGATAAAGGCACGGCGTGAAAACATGGTATACGATCCCCTGCGATGGTACATAAGATGAATGTACTAGCCTGTCCCAGTCCTGTCTAGTGCAGTACCGGACCTCACGATGCGCAGAGCCAGCCTGAGCCAAAACAGCAAGCTAGCTACCCAGCACCTTGCGCACGTGCGCTGCGACATTTTCGGAAGTGAAGCCAAACCGTGCGAAGAGCTCTTCAGCTGGAGCCGAGGCACCAAAGTGGTCGATACCCACCGACGATCCGGCAGCACCTATCCAGCGCTCCCAGCCCATCGTGATTCCGGCTTCCACCGATACGCGAGACGTGACAGCATGAGGAAGCACAGCCTCCCGATATGAAGCATCCTGTTTTGCAAACAGCTCCCAGCTTGGCATGGAAACAACACGGACCTGAACACCTTCATCATGCAAAACTCCGGCAGCTTCCATCGCCACCGCGACCTCACTTCCGGTAGCCATGATGATGGCATCCGGCTGCCCGTCCGTATCGCGAACGATGTAGGCACCGCGGCTGACATTGGCCACGGTTTTGTCCGTATCCGGATTCAACGTCGGAAGTCCTTGGCGGCTCAGTGCCAGCAGTGTCGGTCCCGTCGTGTTTTCGAGAGCAGCCACCCAGGCACCAGCCGTCTCAGGGCCATCCGCGGGACGAATGAAGGTGCAATTCGGAATGGCCCGAAGTGCCATGAAGTGCTCGATGGGTTGGTGCGTTGGGCCGTCTTCCCCGAGTCCGATGGAATCGTGCGTAAGCACGTAGATGACGGGCTGCTCCATGAGTGCGCTCAACCGGATAGCCGGACGCATGTAGTCCGAGAACACCAGGAACGTACCGCAATAGGTTCGCAGTCCACCGTGCAGCTGCATGCCGTTGCAAATCGAGGCCATGGCGTGTTCGCGGACCCCAAAGAAGAAATAGCTTCCATCAGGTGTATCTCGTTGGAATCCCTTGCGGCCCTTGATTTCCGTCTTGTTCGATCCACTCAGATCGGCCGAACCACCTACCAGATTGGGCATGGGCGAGTCCAGCGCAGCCAACACCGTTCCGTTGGCGCCTCGGGTTGCAACCTTCGAACCCTCCTCGAAGGAAGGCATCAAGGACGTCACATCTGAGGGAAGCTCACCGGCCATCCAGGAGGACAGTGCCGCTGACTCCTCGGGATAGGCTTCAGCGTAACGAAGCATAAGTGCGTCCCAATTCTCGCGCTCTTTTCTGCCCCGCTCAGCAATTTCAGCCATGTGAGTGGCTACATCACCGGGAATATGGAATGACGCTGACGCAGTCCAACCCAAACGCTCTCGCGTCAGGGCAATCTCGTCATCTCCGAGCGGAGAACCGTGCGAGGACGCCGTGCCTTCTTTGTTCGGGCTGCCGTATCCAATAATGGTACGCACGCGGATCAGCGTTGGGCGTTCGGTCTCGCCTTTCGCCTCTCGGATGGCCGCGTCAATGGCTTGCACGTCATTGCCGTCCTCAACATCCAGCACCTGCCAACCGTACGATTCGAAGCGACCCGTCGCATCTTCGGTGTATGCCAGGTCCGTAGAACCATCAATCGTAATGCCGTTGTCGTCGTAAAGGTAAATCAGCTTTCCTAGACCGTAGTGGCCAGCGAGGGAAGCCGCTTCGTGGGAAATGCCTTCCATCATATCCCCATCTGACACAATCGCGATGGTGTGGTGATCAACAACTTCGAACCCGGGTCGGTTGAATCGCGCCGCGAGGAACGCTTCGGCCATGGCCATTCCGACACCATTGGCGAATCCCTGACCCAGTGGCCCGGTAGTCGTCTCGACACCCTTGGTATGAAAGTTCTCGGGGTGACCCGGTGTACGACTACCCCACTGACGGAATTGCATGAGATCCTCGAGCGTGAGATCAAATCCGCTCAGATGCAGCAGGGCATAGAGCAGCATGGATCCGTGACCAGCCGAGAGGATGAAGCGATCCCGGTTGGCCCAATCCGGGCTTGACGGATCGACACGCAGGTGGCGATGCCAGGCAGCATAGGCCATGGGAGCTGCCCCCATAGGCATGCCCGGATGGCCGGAGTTGGCTTTCTGAACGGCATCAGCCGCCAGGAACCGGATGGTATTTACCGAAAGATCGGAGAGGGACGTGTTCGACGAAACGGAGGCAGAATCGTTGGGCATTTCCTGGTCGAGAATCGAAGGGAGATGTGGCGGGCGAAAACTACAAAAGCGCCCCCCGCTAAATGGCCATCGTGGAAATCTTTCCCAACGCTTCGCGACAAGGACCCGCAACTGCCTCTCACCGGGCCTCTGAATGCAGGACCTTGACTAATCCAGGACCATCCTCTTGAGCACCAATCAGCCCTTGTTGACTTCGGCAGCAATCAACTCGTTCAGGCAAACGCAAGATTTTGAATCACTGGCTACAAACCGGCCATTGATCATTACGCTGGGTGTGCCGCGTACTCCAGTCTCCACAATCTTACTCCTGCGCTCCAGAATGGAACGCTGATTCAAGCCACGTTCCATCCGCTGGCGGAACACCTCGGGGTCGAGGCCAATGTCTGATGCGAGGACGGTCACTTCTTCGAGCGACATGCCACCCTGTTTTTGATGCAGATACTGTGCATCGAGCATCTCGAAATACTTCCCTTCCTGCGCCGCTACGAACAGCGCTTCAATCTGTAGCAGCGAATACTGCCACAGCGGAAATGGGACCATGAAAAAACGGGCATGTTGACCGCTGTCCTCAACCACCTGCTTCATGACATGATGGAATGTTGCGCAATGCGGGCAATTGGGATCGAAGAATTCGATAACGGTCACATCCGAATCAAACTCCCCGAGGTACGGATCCGAAATGTTCAGAAGGGACAGATAATCCTCCACCGGGGCCAGATTCTCGTTGTAAGAACAGTCGTCGACTACAGTAGAAAGGGGCTCATCCAATGCGGGGACTTCATGAGGCGATTCAATTACCAGAGACAGCAGAAGAACGATCAGGATGGACAGACTGGAAATACGAAGCATGGAGCTGGCGAGAGGGTAAGGGCATCGATTCCGATTGTACGGCAGAAACCCGCAACCGTGAGGGAATGATCCTGACAATCCGTCAAGGGAGCGACTCCGTGGATTCCTGGCGGGATTTCATAGATTGACCATTGGTTGAGTCATGTTCGACCAATGATTGTCATCAAAAATCAAGACGCAGGCCGCTTGAACATGCTCGATGATGCCACCATGAGCCAGATGCTGCAGAACGATGCCTTCGTGGACCTCCTCTGGACCGTCGGCATCATCGTCCTGGCGTTCGTCGTGGTGCGTATCAGCCATCGCTTAAGCCGAAAATATTTTGATGTGCCGGAGCAGGTTTACCGCTCAACAAAATCGGTTCGGCGCATGGTGGTATTCCTCGCTGTGGTTTCGATTGCGCTCGTCTGGTCGCCCGGGTTTGGGGACCTACTTACGCTGCTCACGGTGATCGGGGCCGGGATGGCTATCGCATTGCGCGAGGTCCTGTTATCCATCGGAGGGTGGGCGCGTATCACCTTAATGTCCTCGTACAAAGAAGGCGACCGGATCGAGATCAACGGGGTTTCCGGCGATGTGATCGACGTCCGTGTCTTGCGGACATCCCTCATGGAGATCCGGGGGTGGGTCGACGCAGACCAGAGCACCGGGCGTATCGTCCACATCCCCAACAGCTGGATTTTCCTTTATCCCGTCTACAATTTCACCCGATCATTCGAATTCATCTGGAACGAAATTCCGGTGACAGTGACATTCCGGAGCAACTGGCGCGCTGCCCGCGATATCATGATGAAATACGCGGAGGAATCCGCAGCGATCATCGAGCAACAGGCTCGCAAGGAAATCAAGCAGGTCTCGCGGGAATTCCTGATCCACTACTCCATCCTGACACCCTTCGTGTACGTTCGCATCGTTCCTGACGGAGTACAACTGACACTTCGTTATCTGTGCGAGGCGCGCAAGCGGAGAGGCTCGGAACACGCCTTGAATCTGATGATGCTTGACGACTTTCGTGAGCACCCGGACATTGAACTGGCCCATCACACCCTTTCCATGCGGCCGCCCGAGGCCAGGCAATTCAATGACCTGCCGAACAAGAATCCGCTGCTGGATTGAAATGGATCTTGCTCGCGGGTTGCCCCGGTGTGCAGATGAAAGTATCTTTCGACTATGATTCGCGAAACTCTTCATAGCGCAACGGATTCCCGCGGCTGGTGGTGGCACCATCCTGGCGGGTCGTCGCGTCGCTGAAGGAAATCCGAATCGTCGGTTTCCGACGCTGATTGAGCCCGCTGCCTCATTGGTAGTGGGCTTTTTTGTTGGCTGCGATTTTCAACTGCTCCACATCTACTCGTTTCTCTTTTCTACCTCATTCCATTTGCCTGATGACGCTTCAGGAGTTCACATCGCTGGTTGACAAGCACCGTTCCGACCCATCGGAGCGCATCATTGTGCCAATCCACCGCCGTCGCAGCGCGGACCTGCTGACACCGGTCAGCGCGTTCATGATGCTTCGTCGAGATGCCCGAATGCCCTTCCTGCTGGAATCGGTCGAGGGTGGTGAAAAGATGGCGCGTTACTCGTTCCTTGGTCGCAATCCCTACCAGATTGCCACGGCGTTCGGCCAGCAGACAGAGGTTTGCCAGGCAGATGGCCGGGCTGAGCGTCTGGATCGCGATATCCTGGAAGTGTTGCAGGACCATACGTCTGAATACCGCGAAATCCAGCTTCCCGACTTACCTCGTCTCACAGGAGGCGCTGTCGGCTTCTTCGGATACGATTGCATCAGATTGATCGAGGACATCCCAGATCGTCATGAGCCAGACATCGCCGTGCCGGACGCTCAATGGGCCTTTTATGACACGATTTGTGCCTTTGACCATGTTAAGCACCAACTGGTTTTGATCCGGGCTGTGTTCATCGATCCAGACACGGATCTGAATGATGCTTTTGCCTCGGCACAATCTGACCTTGATGCGCTGGAAACCTTGTTTGGCAGCAATGTCCGACCAGATTCCAATGCTGTGGCGCTCCACGGCGATTTCACGTCGAACATGACCCGCGAGCAGTTCGAAGCAGCCGTGGATCGGGCCAAACACTACATCCACGAAGGCGACATTTTCCAAGTGGTTTTGAGTCAACGTCTGGGATCAGCTTACGAGGGCGACCCCTTCAACCTGTATCGCGCATTGCGACAGGTGAACCCGTCGCCCTACCTGTTTTACCTGGATTTTGGAGCCTTCCGACTGGTCGGAAGCTCTCCGGAGGTGCTGGTACGTGTTGAAGAGGGACGTGCTGAGTTGCTTCCGATTGCGGGTACTCGCCCGAGGGGAGCAACGCCAGCTCAAGACGCATCGCTGGCTGAAGATCTACTGGATGATGCCAAAGAGCGGGCCGAGCATCTCATGCTGGTCGATCTTGGAAGAAATGACTTGGGTCGCGTGAGTGAATGGGGGACGGTGGAAGTGGAACGCTATGCCTTTATCGAACGCTATTCCCATGTGATGCACATCGTTTCCTCGGTAGCATCACGCCTCCGGGAGGGAAAACAATCCATGGATGCTCTTCGCGCCTGCTTCCCTGCCGGGACGGTTTCTGGAGCTCCGAAAGTGCGCGCCATGGAAATCATCGACGAACTGGAAGCAACTCGGCGCGGACCCTACGCCGGGGCGGTAGGATACCTGGATTTCCGGGGAAACCTCGATACATGCATAACCATCAGAACCATGCTTGTCACCGACGATATGGTCTACCTGCAGGCCGGTGCAGGAATTGTTGCTGACAGCATTCCTTCCAATGAGTACGAGGAGACGCTCAATAAAGCCAGAGCCTTGCGAACGGCCATGAATGTTGCCGCCTCCGACCTGCTATGATTCGTTTTCAACCTGGAGCATCTTGGGCCGGAATGGCTATCTCGCAACGATTATAATCCAATGTTCAAGCGCGACTGAGAAACCGGAAGGTATCTTCGAGACGCGTTCAACGACCCCAAACTGAACCCATGAGCGATACTCACACCGATCCGAACGCATCGTTTTCTCCGATCGTCGTTTCCGGTATCCAACCTTCCGGAACCCTCCATCTGGGCAATTACTTCGGTGCCATCCGGCAGCATATCGCGCTGCACGACACGGTCGAGTCTTACTTCTTCATCGTGAACTACCACGCATTGACGACCCTGCATGATGCGGAGGCCTTGAGGAAGTATTCCTTCGACGTCGCCTTGGATTATCTCGCTCTCGGTTTCGATCCCGAGAAATCCAGCCTGTTCTTGCAGAGTGATGTCCCTCAAGTAAATGAGCTGGCCTGGATTTTCTACACGCTGACGCCCGTATCCCAGCTGGAGAAAGGGGTTTCTTACAAGGACAAGGTTGCCCAGGGACTTCCTGCGAATGCGGGACTTTTCAACTACCCCATCCTTCAGGCGGCTGACATTCTGATCTACGGAGGTACGCAGGTACCCGTTGGCGCTGACCAGAAGCAAAACCTGGAAATCTGCCGCGATCTGGCCATGCGCTTCAATGATCGATTCGGTGCAGATGAGATGATCCTGCCGGTTCCGGAGCCGTACATCCTGGAAGATGTTGCCGTCGTGCCCGGTGTGGATGGACGAAAGATGTCAAAGAGCTATGACAACACGATCGGAATCTTCGATGAGGGTAAAGCACTGAAGAAAAAGGTCATGAGCATCGTGACCGATTCTACTCCGCTGGAAGAACCCAAGGATCCGGATACCTGCAACGTCTTCGCGCTCATTCGGCTCTTCGCTGACGATGCAAAACGAGAGGAAGTTGCCGCTGCCTATCGAGCAGGCGGGTTCGGTTATGGACATGCCAAAAAGGCGCTGCTTGGCCTCATCACCGAGTATTTCGCAGAGGCTCGTGAGCGTCGTCATGCCTTGGCTGAGAATCCTTCCTACGTCGAGGATGTGCTCCGCGAGGGTGGCCGAAAAGGACGTGAACAGGCAGAAATATGGATGGCGCGCGTGCGCGAGTCCATCGGACTGATCACAACGTACTGAGCCGAGGTCCTGCCTTCAGATAGCTGGCGTCATGAGCTTATTCCAATGCATCGCATGATTCTGATAATTGACAACTACGACAGCTTCACGTGGAATCTGGTCCACCTGGTTGCCCGTGGAACCAATGACCTGCGGGTTGTCCGTAATGACGAATGGACGCTCGAGCAGATTGCCGAAGCTTCGCCAGACGGCATCCTGATCTCTCCGGGGCCAGGCCGCCCGGCGGATGCAGGTATAACATGTGACGTGATCCGCACGTTCGGTGACCGTATCCCGATCCTTGGCGTCTGTCTGGGTCATCAGGCCATCGGAGAGGTGTTCGGTGGAACGGTAACCTATGCCCCCCGCCTGATGCACGGGAAAACCAGCGAAGTCCATCACGACGGCATGGGAGTCTTTCAAGGCGTATCAGATCCGTGTACAGCCACTCGATACCACTCGTTGGTCATTGAACCCGATTCCATGCCACCCTCACTTCATGTCAGTGCCCGAAGCGAAGACGGGACCATTATGGGACTTCGGCATGAGAATGGGCTAATCGAAGGTATCCAATTCCATCCCGAAAGCCTCCTGACTGAAGAAGGCCCTGCCATGATTGCCAACTGGATGAATCGTGTCGCAGATACACGCATCCAAGCCTGAGTGTTTGACGCATGAAAACAATCCTGACCAAACTGGCCGAGCATGAGCCTCTGACGCGAGAGGACACGTCGCGCGCCATGACCATGATCCTCTCAGGTGAGTCCGCTCCCGAGCAGATTGCCGCGTTCCTCATGGGTATCCGCTCTCGAGGTGAAACGCCAGAAGAGCTGGCGGGCATGACCTCCACCATGCGCGACTTCGCCGTCAAGGTGGATGCTCCCGACGATGCCATCGATATTGTGGGTACCGGGGGAGACCGCAGTGGATCATTCAATATCTCAACGACTACGGCGTTCGTTTGTGCGGGCGCTGGGGTGCCGGTGGCCAAACACGGTAACCGATCAGTCTCTTCAAAGTGTGGTTCATCGGATGTTTTGGAAGCACTGGGTGTTCAAACTGAACTTGGCAAGGAAGGCGTCGAATTCTGTCTCGAGCACGTAGGCATGTCCTTTTTGTTCGCGCCGTATTTCCATCCAGCCATGCGATTTGTTGCCCCTGTGCGAAAGACCCTGGGAGTGCGAACCGCGTTCAATATTCTGGGTCCCATGTGCAATCCAGCGGGCGTCAAGCGTCAATTGGTGGGTGCCTTTTCCTGGCATATGGCTGAGTTGATGATCCGCATCCTGCAGCGTCTGGGCTCTGAATCCATCGTCTGTGTGCATGCTGAAGACGGCATGGACGAGATCTCGATCAGCGGCCAGACCCGCATTTTCCGTTTCGACCCGAGCAATCGGACAATCCAGGACGACATCGTCAGCCCCGAACAGTTCGGACTGATCCGCGCTGATCATAGTGCCATTCAAGGTGGCGATTCCCGGGAAAACGCCCTCATTTTGCGTAGCGTGCTCAGCGGCACGCCGGGTGCTCCGAGGGACATCGTCTTGTTCAACAGTGCGTTTGGTTTGCTATGTGCTGGCAAGGCAGCGTCTGTAGATGAAGGGCTGCTCATGGCAGCCGACAGCATCGACTCAGGGCGTGCTCAGGAGAAACTGGAACAGCTTATCCGGGTCAGCCAAGAAGCCCCTCGCGTATCGGCCTGATTATGCTGGATTATCGGAATACCATTCTTGGCCGCATTGTTGATGACACACGTGGCATAGTCGAGCAGAGGCGGCGAGAACGCTCACTGGCTTCGCTCGAGCAGGAATCGGGATTTCATCGAACGCCACTGTCTCTGGCCTCCGCTTTGTCAGGTCAGACGCTTTCGATCATCGCAGAGATCAAGAAAGCCTCACCGTCGAAGGGCGTGATAAGGGAAGATTTCGATCCATCCGCCATTGCCGCCTCCTACGAGCGAGGCGGCGCAAGCGCGCTTTCGGTACTCACGGAACCGCTGCACTTTCAAGGTTCTCCAGCTTTTCTTCGTCAAGTGCGCGCCGAGGTCAACCTGCCCATCCTGCGGAAGGATTTTATTATAGACCCCTACCAGGTCGTGGAAGCGCGTGCCTGGGGTGCAGATGCCATCCTGCTGATCGCTTCCTGTCTTGAAAAAGACCAGCTTGCTGAACTGCATGCGACGGCAGATGAATTGGGACTCCAAGCCCTTGTGGAACTGTATGACCCTCGCGAAGTGGATCGGGTAGACATGGACAAGGTTCGTATTGTCGGCGTGAACAGCCGTGACCTGAAGACGTTTGAGGTAAATCTCCAGAGAGCCCTGGAAACGCTGCAATCACTTCCGGAATCGGTTGTCCGGGTCGCAGAGAGCGGCCTTCACACCACCGAGGACTTTCAGAAGGTCCGACAGGCCGGTATCGAAGCCGCCTTGGTCGGAGAATCATTCATGCGCGCCCCAGATCCGGGAATCGCGCTCGCTTCGATGTTGGAAAACCTCTCATGACGCACATCAAAATCTGCGGAATCACCAATCTGGCTGACGCCCGATATGCTTCGGGCGCCGGTGCCGATATGCTGGGCTTCATCCAACACGAAGCCAGTCCCCGCTTTATCGATCCGGGGTTGGCCCGTGACATCATCGCCTGGATTCATGGCGCAGAATCCGTCGGGGTATTTGTCGACCGACCAGCAGATGAAGTCAACAACATCGTGGCAGGCACTGGATTCGACTGGATTCAGTTACACGGATCTGAGACGCCAGCCTACTGCTCCCAGATTGATGGTCGCGTAATCAAAGCGGTTCGGATTTTCCCGGGCACCTCTGCTTCGGAGATAGACGTCACGTTATCCGCTTATTCGGACGTCGTTGACGCCTTTCTCGTCGATACCGGATCGTCTGCTGCGCCAGGTGGCACGGGGGAAACGTTCGATTGGTCTGTGCTTGAAGATGTTGACTTCCCAAAACCCTGGCTCCTTGCGGGAGGGTTGAACCCTGGCAATATCCTTCGGGCCTTGGAACGACTCGACCCTTGGGGGGTGGATGTCGCCAGTGGCGTCGAGGAAAGGCCAGGACAAAAAGACTTCGGCGCCATCGACCGTTTCGTGCAGGCAGTACGCGGAGAAGTCGCCAACCGCTGAACCCAACACCATCCTTCAGACAGCAACCATTCTTCCCTTTGTCAGACGCCGGACTACCCGCCCCCGGCTGATCAACCTACTATCATGACAGAATCGACAGCTACGTACGCCCTCCCGGACGTTCGGGGTTATTTCGGAGATTTCGGCGGGTCGTTCGTACCGGAAATCCTGGTACCTGCCCTTGAGGAGCTCACCGCAGCCTTCGAGGAGGCCAAACATGACCCCTCATTTCAGGCCCAATATCATGGACTACTGCGCGACTACGTTGGACGCCCAACCGCGTTGACCTTTGCCGAGCGGCTCTCCGAGCACCTGGGCGGTGGACGGATCTACCTGAAACGAGAAGACCTCTGCCACACGGGTGCCCACAAGATCAATAATGCCATTGGGCAGATCCTGTTGGCTCGCCGCATGGGTAAGACACGTATCATCGCCGAGACAGGTGCCGGGCAACACGGTGTGGCCACGGCCACGGTCTGTGCCCGTTTCGGGATGGAATGTATCGTTTACATGGGCGCCGAGGACATTGAACGCCAGAAATTGAATGTGCATCGGATGCAGTTGCTGGGTGCCGAAGTACGCCCTGCAACGAGCGGGTCCCAAACGCTCAAGGATGCTACAAATGAGGCTATCAGGGACTGGGTCACGAATGTCAGGGATACCTTCTACATCATCGGATCGGTGGTTGGACCGCACCCGTACCCGGCTATGGTCCGCGACTTCCATACCATCATTGGAAGGGAGGTAAAGGAAGCACTCGAGGCCAAGGAAGGCCGCTCGGATCCAGATATTCTGATTGCTTGTGTCGGCGGTGGATCGAATGCCATCGGTCTTTTCCACCCCTTCCTCGACAACCCCTCGGTCCGTTGCATCGGCGTGGAAGCCTCGGGCGAAGGACTGGATGGTCGGCACGCAGCCACGCTTACCTTGGGACGTCCAGGCATTCTTCATGGGGCACTGAGCTACCTGCTGCAGGACAGCGAAGGCCAAGTTGATCTTGCGCACTCGATCTCCGCAGGCCTCGATTACCCCGGTGTGGGCCCAGAGCATGCATGGCTCAAACAATCCGGTCGGGTGGAATACCTTTCCGCAACGGATGATGAGGCCATGTTCGGTGTGAAGCTTCTCTCCGAAACCGAAGGAATCATTCCAGCACTTGAAACGGCGCATGCCATCGCCGGACTGGCGCGTATCGCTCCCGATACCGCAGCTGATCAGTTGATCGTGCTCAACTGCTCCGGTCGCGGCGACAAAGACATGCAGACCATCGCGGGGGCTCTCTGATGACCTCTATTACCGAAAGTCGATTGACCTCACGTCTTGGCGCCCTGGCGGAGCGAGGCGAAAAGGCACTCGGGATGTTCGTTACCAGCGGTTTTCCGGACCTGGACGCAACATCGGATGTCTTGCGCGCTATCGATGCAGGCGGTGCCGATTTCATCGAATTGGGTATGCCCTTCAGCGACCCGCTGGCAGAGGGCGTTCCCATTCAACGATCGAGTGCTCGCGCTCTTGCTGCCGGAGTCACCATGGAGCGTACCCTGGCCTATGCACGTGCGTTCACACAGGACTCGGAAACTCCCCTCCTGCTTATGGGCTATGGCAACCCGGTCATGCAGTACGGTATCAGCAACTTTTTCCGTGATGCCCGCTCTTCTGGAGTGCAGGGAGTCATTCTTCCTGACGTACTCCCTGATCCGGATTCGCCGTTTTTCCGGGCTGCTTCGGAGTATGGCGTCAATACTGTTTGCCTTGTATCGCCCACAACACCGGATGCCCGACTCGACTTCATTGATGAGCTTTCCTCCGGATTCGTCTACGCCGTATCCGTTACGGGGGTCACTGGAACGGATAAGGGTGATGCAGATCCGATTCTGGCCTATCTGCGCCATGTCAAGGAACGCATTTCCCGCAATCCGCTCCTCGTTGGATTCGGAATTCGTTCGGCTGACGATGTCCGATCCATGGTTTCCGCGGCCGACGGAGCCATTGTCGGTTCGGCCTTGGTGGATCTCGTCGGAGCGTGCTGGGACAACGATGCCATGCCGCGCGACGAGAAACTGGCGACCATCGAAAACTTCGTTCGAGAGCTCAAAAGCGGCACCAGAGTCTGACCCGAACCGATTCGGCCTCGATTGTGTTGAACGGCTCTCCTGGTAGAGCCATCATTACCCCAAGTGCATGCGAACGCGATTCAATCATCCATTGATGCCCTTCCTCCTGCTGCTGACGATCCTCGTCTCGACAGGATGCGAGACCCTGGAATACCGACCGGCTGCTGTCGGGAAGGAAGGGGACGTTGTCGTCGTAATCGACTCTTCCAGCTGGAACGGGGAATTGGGCGACGCCATTCGTGGAAACGTGGCGCCTTATCTGGGCACGTTACCGGCACCGGAGCGCGCGTTCCATCTACAGCGGATGACGCTGACATCGAACCGGATCATTGAGACCATCCAGAAGCAGAAAAACATCATCTTCGTCGCTCCCCTGGCAGACTCGACGCGGGAGGCTGAATTCCTCCGTGCACGTCTTGACGAGGAGGCCCAGGAAGCCATTCGTAATGGCAGTGTCTCCATTATCCCACGACGCGATCTGTGGCGATCAGGCCAACAGGTAATCTATGTTTTCGGTCAGACCGAGGAGGCCATAATCGCTGAACTCGAGGCACGAGGCGATGACATCCAGTACCAGTTCAACGAGATCACGCGCCAACGCGTAGAGCTGGACATGTTCGAGAAAGGGCGTCAGTTCGATATGGAGCAAGCCTTGCTCGACAAACACGAGTTTCGGGTCAAGGTCCAGCACGACTACTTCTCAGCCATTGACACAACCAACTTCGTATGGCTCCGTCGTGTGATCGACCAGAATTCATGGCGTAGCCTGTTTGTCTATTACATCGACGACTTCAACCCGGCCAACTTGAACCCCTCCTGGATTCATACCGCCCGAGATCGACTCACCGAAACGCACATTCAAGGCAACCTGGACGGATTTGTAACCATCGACTATCGCCGGGAGCTGAACACCGAAAACATCGACTTCATCGGTCGATACGGATTCGAGACCCGTGGACTGTGGCATATGGTCGAACGTCGGGACAATGGCGAATTGGCCGAGTGGGGAATGGGTGGTCCGTTTGTGAACTATACGTTCTATGATGACGACTCCCGTCGCCTTTACATGATCGATGGAATGGTCTTCGCTCCAGGCTATGACAAGCGAGAATTCCTTCGTCACATGGAAACCATCGCGCACACGTTTCAAAATGCCAACCAGATAATGGCAGAGGAGACGCAATCGAACACGGAAGCCACGAACTGATATGAGGAGCGTGTTGACCGGTCTGTTTGTGACGGCGCTCTTCTTCGCCGCATGCTCCTCGCCCTCATCCCCGATGGAGTACACGCTGACATCGGCTGACTCATCCTTCGCAGAACTTATGGCTGACTTGCATGGAGCTGACATCCAAGCACTCGAGGCCATGGAAGACCGGGTTTTTCTGCCGGATCATAGCCGACAAGACTCTGTCCTAGCAGCATTTGAACTGACTTCCGCTACGTATGCCGAGCTGGTCGAGACCTATGCCAAAGACCCGGACCGGCTTGTTGCGGTTTACAACCGGGCTCTTGATGTCGCCTCGGGGCGATAACCCCTTAGGGAAAGCAGACCCGGGTCGCAATAGTCACACTGGCCACAATGCTCGGGCGCTGATTCGCCAAAATATGCGAGCACGCCCCATGTCCGGCAGGCATCTCGACCCAACCAACGACACATCGCCGCAAACCGTGCCTTTGCGCGGCCTTTGATAAGCGCTTTCCTCGCCTTTCGGGCATCTGGTGTATCGAATAGGACAGCCATCGCG
>CALIKL010000077.1 GCA_938018055.1 uncultured bacterium | reverse complement strand
GTGGGGCCGTTCATCATACGACTTCCTCTACTTATTAAGAACAGCACTGTATGATTGACCCGAGAACTGCAGAACTATTGCAGAACTCGCTGAACATTGACCCTTTGAAACGCCCTTTTCGTGTTTCGAGGAGGGTCACTGGGATTGTCCGCAGGAAAATCCCAGTGAGAGTCCCGGTATTTGGAGTTCACCGGTAGATCAGGCCGCTAGCTAGCGTTCAGGGATGTCTTGGAGGTGGAAGAAAGGGAACGGCATTATGAACAGTCCAACTGCCATAGGCACGTATATCGCCGCTACCCTGAAGGGAATCAGATTACGTAAAGCAAATAGAATCAATGCTTTACTATCTGGAAGGCTTCCAATGGCAGAGAGATGTTGGAGGTGGCAAGGGATCGTAGACCGGATGTCATCATCGTCGACTACAAGATGCCGATCATGAACGGGGAACAGGCGATCAAGGCGTTGAGAGCGGACGGATTGATCGCTCATATCCCCGCGATCATGCTTACCGCATCGGTAGCTTACGAGGAAACGTTCAGGCTACGCGAGATCTCCAATGCCTTTTTGCGAAAACCGACAAACAGGATGGAATTGATCGGAGCTCTCACTCAGTTTCTCGATCATGAGCTCCTTTCCGAGGAACAGGCTGAAGAAGTTGTTTTGTCCTCGAGTCCGGTGCACCCGCCATCCAATTTCGTTTCATCCAAGAGCTACGCCGAACTCAAAGCCACCATGCAAACCGTGAGTATGATCTTGGATACCGGGGATATGCAGGGCGTGATCGAGCTCTCTGGGACGCTGGAGGTGATTGGAACAGAAGAGAACTCAGACTGGATTCGAGATTTGGGGCACCGAATCAGTGAAGACGGTGAACATTTCCGCATCAGGCAGTTGAAACAGAACTTGGAGGAACTGACTCAATTCATTCATGATCTGGACGAGTCGAATTCCGAATCTGGAACGGACTGAAGTAGATGATGTCACCTCGTCCCCAGAAAAAGAAAGAGCCCCACGTTCAGCGAACGTGGGGCTCTTAAAGCAAATCCGAAGGCCGTCCTTAGTATCGGTAATACTCCGGCTTGTACGGTCCTTCGGGCGTCACGCCGATGTAATCGGCCTGCTCGGATGAAAGCTCGTCCAGTTCAACACCGATTTTGGCAAGGTGCAAACGGGCGACGCGTTCATCGAGGTGCTTTGGAAGCGTGTAGACCTGGTTGTCGTACTGGTCGGCATGGTGCCACAATTCGAGCTGGGCCAGAACCTGATTCGTGAACGAGTTCGACATAACGAATGAAGGATGACCCGTTGCGCAACCGAGGTTGACCAGACGGCCTTCTGCGAGCACGATCACTTCTTTACCGTCAATCGAGTACAGATCGACCTGTGGCTTGATCGTGTCTTTCGTGTCGCCATAGTTGGCGTTCAGCCACGCCATGTCGATCTCATTGTCGAAATGGCCGATGTTGCAGACGATTGCTTTGTCTTTCAGCGAGCGGAAATGACGCTCCGAGACAACGTTGAAGTTGCCCGTGGCCGTAACCACAATGTCGGCTTCCTTGACAGCAACATCCATGCGCTTGACAGCAAATCCGTCCATGGCTGCCTGCAGGGCACAGATCGGGTCGATTTCTGTCACGATGACACGAGCGCCAGCCCCACGAAGCGAGGCAGCCGATCCTTTTCCAACGTCTCCATAACCGGCTACGACGGCGACTTTACCGGCCATCATGATATCCGTGGCGCGGCGCAGGGCATCGACAAGCGATTCTTTGCAGCCGTACTTGTTGTCGAACTTGGACTTCGTCACAGAGTCGTTGACGTTGATGGCGGGCATTGGAAGCGTGCCCGCTTTTTCCCGCTCGTGAAGACGGTGGACACCCGTCGTCGTCTCTTCGGACAGGCCTTTGATTCCGGGAACCAGCTCAGGGTAACGATCCAGAACCATGTTGGTCAGGTCCCCGCCGTCATCAAGGATCATGTTGAGGGGCTTGCCTTCTTCGCCGAAGAACAGCGTCTGCTCGATGCACCAGTCGAATTCTTCTTCGTTCATGCCTTTCCAGGCATAAACCTGAATGCCGGCAGCAGCAATCGCAGCAGCGGCTTCGTCCTGGGTCGAGAAGATATTGCAGGAGGACCAAGTGACTTCGGCGCCGAGTTCAATCAGCGTTTCAATCAGCACAGCGGTCTGGACCGTCATGTGCAGGCAGCCGGCGATGCGAGCACCTTTCAGAGGCTCCTGTCCTCGGAATTCCTCTCGAAGGGCCATAAGGCCAGGCATTTCTGCCTCTGCGAGGCGGATTTCCTTGCGGCCCCACTCGGCGAGGGAGATGTCTTTGACTTTGTATTGAAGCGTTTGGACGCTCATGAATCGAATCCTCAGTGAAGGCAAACTGTTTAGTCGATTTGTACCACGAGATGGGGAAGTGTTTCCCGCCTTTCGTTAAGCGGCGATTAGGATTCGGTCAAGGACGCAGTAAGCGAAGCCGGCAATAATCCAGCAGGATTCGACGAAGTGCGGAAACGGACTTTCTACGATTCCGTAAACCCACGCCCTCTAAACAAGCATCGGTCGGTCTGGTTTTATGCGCTCCTGCTTCCTTCTTCCCATCCTGTTTCTGGGTCTGTTTACACTCGGGTGCGACAGTGCCGGTTCGTCAGATGATTCCGGCGGTGATGGCCCAGTCGAGGTAATAGAAAAAAGCCCCAAGCGCGGAATCGCCTACAACATGCAGAATGCTTCGGATTTTGAGGCACTCAAGTTGGGCGTCAGCTGGTGGTACAATTGGTATTTCAATACCTCAACGCCAGCAAGTTATGTCGATTCCTATCAGATGGAGTACCTGCCCATGCTCTGGGGCGGAAACGCAGCTACCGATTTCGAGCAGGTCAAGACGTTCATCCAGTCACGCCCGGGCATCGAATACCTGCTTGTTCTGAACGAGCCCAACCTGACCGATCAGGCCAATATGGGTCCGCAACGCGCGGCAGAAGAGTGGGTCAAGTACGAACAGGTAGTAGCTGATCTTGAGGCGCAGGGTCGTTCGATCAAGATTGTAGGCCCTCAGATGACGTGGGGCACGCTAGCAGGGTATTCGGATCCCGTTTTCTGGCTGGATCAGTTTTACGCCTACTACCGTGCAGCCAACAGCGGGCGTGATCCGCGCATCGACTACCTGGCCTTCCATTGGTATGATTACGGCCTCGAGACGCAGCTCAATCGCCTCCAGAAATACGGAAAGCCGATCTGGATCACGGAAATGGCCAATTGGAACGACATCATCGATACTGTCGAGAAGCAGATCGAGCAGATGACCCAGATGGTGGCCCTGGCCGAGAGCCGCTCGGATGTCTTCCGCTACGCCTGGTTCATGGGCCGTTGGCCGAACGATGTGCATCACACGTCCATCTTTCAGGAGTCTGCCGGTGAACTCACGTCTTTGGGCGAGACCTATATCAGCCTGCCTTTCTAGCGTTAGCGCGGACCTGATAGAAAGGAAGACGCGCCATTTTTACCGGAACCCATCAGCGAACCAGCGTCATCGTACCCGTTTCCTGTCCAGCGGAACTGGAAACGCGATAGAGGTAGGTACCGCTTGGTAAATCGTCTGCTTCAAAACGGAATTCATGCATTCCCATGGACAAATACCCGTCTTGAAGCATGCGAACCTCTCGACCTGTCATGTCATAGACGTGAATGCGAACATCACTACCCGTTGCAAGCTCGAGACGAATCGTTGTTGATGCGCTGAACGGATTGGGATAGTTGCCCAACTGGATGGCAGTCGGCTTATCTGATTGCTCGCCAGCTCCCGAACCCAAAGCAGTGCGGCTGCGCGCGGTGAGCACATTCACTTCCACCGGAACCAGCACCTGGGTGCCATAAAAATCATTTACAACAACACGAAGATCAGCCGTGTAGCGTCCAGGGGTAAGGTTTGCAGCTGATATGCTGACGACGCCATCACGACGGGATTTGCCCTTCATGGTCTGGCCCTCAGCGCCGATGAGCCATTCGCCATCGCTTTGAGAGACAGCGTTCGCAGACCAAGACACAGCTCGACCTGAGAAATTGCGCAAGCGTCCGTTGGCTTCAACGACCTGTCCTGCAGGAACGCTGACTTCTATGCGTCGGGAGTCGACTTCTGTCGGGGGAGCGTGTACCGCCACCGTTCCTGAATTCGACCAAACGCTCTCTGTTGGGCCAACTAGAAGGTCGTACGATCCCTCTTCAATCTTACAGTCGCCTCGAAGGCTGACTTCCGATGAATGTGGAACATCGACCTCGCCTTCAAACGGATTGAAGTTCCGTACACGCTTGAACGATGTGACCGATACACTGGAGGCATGTTCTGTCGAATGCCAAGACTGACCTGATCGTATCGGTACCCGCGCGACGTGGAGTGGGTCTGCGTTTGCGACACACACGACGTCTCCGTCTGTTATCCATACATTGATCGGGTGATCGTAGAGACCGTCAAACCCGTCGGAGGCAGCAGGACGGTGAACGTCAAACCGTACCTCAATCTCACCAGCGTGTCCGACTTGTACGGCATTGCCTGTTCGCTCCAGGCCTGCAAGGCCATTCTCTACCATGATCGGCTCCGAAAATGCATGGACCACTTGGTCGGCTTGAACAGCGAAAAGGTACCAGGGACCTGCATCAAGGCAGGGCGTGTGCCGCGGATTGAAGCGGGCAGAGGCGTCAGACTGCTCAGAGTCAGTGCGCCATGCTCCGAGGGAGCACGAGTTTAGGGCGTCGAAATCGTTGTTGCGGGAGGCAACCAAATGAACGGTCTAGCTCCTAGTGATATCGGAAAAATCGTTGGGCCACGTGATCAAAAGATGGCCGTCCATGATCGATTTGAAACCGCCTTCAGACCACGTGGCACGTGGAGAGGCAGTTCCAGCTTCATCCATCATACTACCTGATACACCTCGTCCTTGTGGTGTGGCAGGAAGATCCAACCAGACCAGGACGGCCACCATCAGCCCCATGCTGAGAAGGCCAATGAAGGCAAGGCGGCGATTGCGAAGTTGTGTTGAGGAGCGGCGCATGATAGATCGTCAGGCGGGTTCGTTTCATCAAAATACGCGCAAGACGAAGGCGAGTCGGAAAATGAAACCTGTTTTCCGGATCGGCTGGAGGGTTGGATTTCCCTGTGGCACAGTTGATTTGTTGCTTCAGATGAAGGATCATAGAAGGGACGCGGCAGGCACTTCACCGCACTGCCTCGCATTTTGTCCTACATATCTATCGGAAAGGTGTCATTATGAGCATGATGAGTGAGTTCAAGGAGTTTGCCGTCAAGGGCAACGCTGTCGATATGGCAGTCGGTATTGTTGTATGAGCCGCTTTCGGCGCTGTGGTCTCTTCATTTGTCGCTGACATTATTATGCCACCTGTCGGTTTGCTGCTTGGCGGTGTCGACTTTACTCAGTTGGCTGTAACGCTCAAGGAAGCTGCGGGCGATGATCCGGCTGTGACGCTGAACTACGGTAATTTCATTCAGACGGTCACCGGCTTCCTGATTGTGGCTTGGGCCATCTTCTTGGCAGTAAAAGGCATGAACCGCTTGCGCGGTGATGCTGAAGCAGAAGCTGCAGAATAATATCCGGAGCTTGCAGAACGATCTGAATACCTGCAATCAAGAACGTCTTCTTTTTTCAGATACCGAGGGGCGGCCGCGTTCGCTGCCGCCCCTGTTTGTCTCTAGTCCGTTTTGACCTATAGCTCACCGTGGAATCAATCATTCTATCTGTTGATGTGGCGTGTGCCACATTGGCGATTCTCGTTCAGCTTATAATCTACCCAACGCTTCGGCATGTCAATCCGGAGCACTTTCATGACTACCATGTCTGGTACACACAGCGTATCACGTGGGTGGTCGGTCCTCTGATGGTTGCCCAGGTATTAGGTCACGCGTTTCTGCTCGTTGAAACCCCCTTTCTGATCGAAGCAGCTGCCGCTTTGCTGGTTATTCTGACATGGGTAATTACGGGAGTCAAAGCCGTCCCAATACATGCCCGATTGTCAAGGGAAGGGCAGGACGCAAGGATGCTTCAGTCACTTCTCCATGCCAACAAGATGCGCACGCTGTGTTGGGTAGGAGTCGTTTTTTTATGGATTGGGATGTAACCCTAGAAAAACGATCAATTAAAAAAATGAACGGTACGCTGTAACGATCTCAGGATGGATCCTCTCTCAAGGGCGAACTTCACGTTACCTCCATGCTGTTATCTTCACGTCAGGCCGCCATTCTACTGGATACGCACGAGTCGTCGATCAAGCGCTGGTGCAACGCCGGGGATCTTGCGGCCAGTACTACATCGGGCGGGCATCGGCGCATTGACCTGGCGCACCTGACTGCGTTCGCAAAAGCGTCGGGTTTGAAGGTGGATGTTCTCGTTTTTGAAGAGGGCGCACAAGTCGCCGTCCGAGGCGTGCTGGCGCTACGACGAGGTCGTGTAACTCCTGAACTGCAGGAGGCCGTTTCCCTTTGGCTGCTCGATGCGGAGAGTTATAAGGTCAGCGCACTGCTGCGTCTCGCACGAAAACTTCAGGTCGGGTTACCGCTGGTATATGACCAGTTGATCGGCGGAGTGATGAAGGACGTTGGAGAGTCCTGGGCGCGCGGTGCGTTCCGGGTTGGAGAGGAGCACCGCATGTCCGAAGCTATTTTGGACGTGTTATATGCCCAACAAGCGCTCGCGGAGCAGCACGTCCTTCACGGAGCACCGACTGTGGTTCTCGGAACCATGAGGAAAGAGGAACACATCATGGGGGCTATGATGGTGAGAACGTTGCTGGCAGAAGCAGGGTGGAAAGTGGCTTACCTCGGTCGCAATGTTCCAGAAGAAGACTTTGTCCTGTTTCAGCAAAGAACGCAGGCTCCGCTGATATGCTTTTCGGCGACCATTTCCCGCCCCCCTGAGAAGATCATCGATTCCATCAACAGATTGTTCGAGTTGGGCTCTGACTCAGCCGCATTTGCGGTAGCAGTCGGTGGCTCGGGAGTTCCGGCGGCAAGGCTCTTGTCGAAGCACCTTTCGCAGCCGGGACGGGTGCACTTTTTTGAGTCCTCAACCGAATTTTCCAACTGGGCCAAATCTTCCCTGGCCACTGAAGCTCTCGTTTATGATGAAGTCCATTGAGAAAATCAGCTTGCTCACTCTGGGTCTCTTTTCCGCCATAGCTGTCGCCGGATACTGGTTCTTTGGATTGCACCCCGAAAACCTGGCGCGCTTTCCGCAGTCGGCAACGTTTTACTCCCACTCGTTTTCATTCTTTGCCCAGACGCAGGTATGGCTCTCCGGGATCGTCCTGTTCGTGATCCTGGGGTGGGGGCGCAATTTAAAATGGATTTCTGGCTTCCTGGCGGTTTACGTGCTTAGCCTGGCCTCTGAGTTGGCTGGTACGACGACTGGGTTTCCGTTTGGGGACTACCAGTATTCGAGTCTTCTCGGGGCGCAGTGGTTCTCTCATGTCCCGTATTTGATTCCCCTTAGCTGGTTTACGATGGCGTTACCATCGTTTGTACTCGTAGAGCGAACCTTGTCGGGCAGTGTGACCAAAGTAGGACGTTGGGCAATCGCCGCAGCGCTGCTCACTTCTTGGGATCTGGTTCTTGACCCGGCTATGAGTTTTCTCGTTCCGTATTGGTTGTGGGGTCAGGCTGGGAGCTTTTATGGAATGCCGTGGATAAACCTGGCGGGTTGGTTTTTCACAGGATTCGTGCTCTCGGCCGCCCTCGGCCATTTTCGAGTAACAGAGGCTGTCAGCCATGTGGGTAACAGAACCTTGGTTGTCTATTATGCGGTTGTTTATGCGCTGCCAGCCGGAATGCTCATCGCTGCGGGTCACATCCTTCTCGTCTTGCTCGTAACCGTTGGTATCGCAGGATCGATGGTGTTGACCTATCGGTGGGCAGAAAGCCGGAAGTCGGACTTGCCTTCCGAGGAGGATCCGGGATCCAGATCGTCCATGGACGAGCGCCTTGAAGCTATTGCCGACCGGACTGGAGAATACTTCGAGAAGCATTCTCGATCCTTTTCCTTCGCTTCGTTTTTGTTTACGCCGTCCGACCGGCTGCGCGTTTGCCGACTTTACGCCTTTTGTCGCATGTCCGATGACATCGCTGACGAGGAGGGTTTGGATGCAGAACAACGGCGTGCACTGTTGAGCGAGTGGTCCTCGATGGTCAAAGCTTCGTACCACGGGACTCCGTCAGGGGTAGAGTGGCTCGATGGCTTGATGCAGGATCTGGCCTCAAGTGACCTGAGGTACAACGTCATCGAAGGGTTGATCGACGCGATCGAGTCGGATATCGACTTCCATCCGCTACGGACGCAAGAAGAGTTGGTAGAGTACTCCTACGGGGTAGCCTCGACCGTTGGCATCATGATGTGCCACCTCTTTGGAGCGTCAGAGTCGTGGGCTCAGGAGCGGGCCGTTTCCTTGGGTCTGGCAATGCAGCTGACCAATATTTACCGCGATGTGGGCGAAGATTTGAGGCTGGGCCGAGTGTATTTGCCCATGGAGTGGCAGGATAAGTATGGCGTCTACGAAGCAGACTTGCGTGAAATGCAGGCGGCAAAACCGATGTCGCCAGGATATCTGCAAATGATGGCCGACCTGGAGGGGTATGCAAACCTTGCGTACCGGAAAGCATGGGAAGCTATCCCAACACTTTCGTGGCGTTTTGGCCCTTCAGTCGCTGTCGCGGCTGAGGTATATCGTGGCATTCATGGTGCTATACGTCGAAATGGTCAAGACAACCTCACACTGCGCGCCTACACATCCACGCCTCGGAAGGTGATGGCGGCATCGAGAGCTTTGCTGCGCTTCTCTGTGGAGAAAGCAATCCTTTCGCTTCAAGCATTTACACCCTCTCGGATTCAGCTAGCTATCAAATCGCTTCTCGAAAAGGCGCGAATGACCTGGATGGTCCCATTTCTGTTTTTGGCCCTACAGGCCGCCATCATCTTTTCTATCTGACCTGGACATGAAACACATTGCCATCATAGGCTCCGGATTCGGTGGACTGAGCCTCGCCGTCCGTCTTCAAGCAGCCGGTCATCGCGTACGCATTTTTGAGAAGCGGGAAAAGATCGGAGGTCGTGCCTATCAGCTCAAGGATAGTGGGTACACGTTCGACATGGGGCCCAGTTTGGTTACGGCACCCTCGATTATCCGGTCAATATTTGAGTCCGCCGGCCGCAGACTGGAGGACTATGTGAAGCTCGTGCCGCTGGATCCGTTTTACCGCATCTTTTTTCATGATGGGTCGCACATGGATTACAGTGGCGATGCTGAACAGATGAAGGCACAACTGGCCAAGTTCTCGGAAAAAGATGCAGCAGCCTACGACGATTTCATGCGAGACATGAAGGGTATTTACGATGCTGTGATCACAGACGGCTTGGGTAAGCAGCCGTTCGACACCATTGGTAAAATGGCTCGCTTCGTTCCGCGAGCCATGCGACTGAATGCATTGAAGCCGGTCGCATACATGGCGAAATCGTACTTCGAAGATTTCAGAAGCCATTTCATGTTCTCGTTCCATCCACTGTTCATCGGTGGACACCCGTTTCGTGCTCCCTCCATTTATGCGATGATTCCGTATCTGGAAAAGGAAGAAGGCGTGTGGTTTGCAGAAGGCGGGATGTATGCCATTGTAGAGGCCCTGGGCCGCCTCTTTGAAGAGTTGGGTGGTGAGATAACGACTTCCGCCGAAGTCGATCGTATCACGGTTGCAGAGGGCAAGGCTACAGGGTTACAGATCGATGGGACGCACTTCCCATTCGATGCCGTGGTCAGTAATGGTGATGTGACACAGACGTATCGCCGGCTTATTGACCCGGCTCACCGACGCAAGTGGACGAATCGCAAGCTGGACCGCCAAAAGCAGACTATGAGCTGCTTCTTGATGTATCTCGGTACAAAGAAGAAGTATCCCAAGCTGGCTCACCACACCTTGATTTTGGCAGAGCGGTATAAGGGCCTCATAGACGAGATTTTTGCCCACAAAAAACTTCCGGACGATTTCAGCATGTACCTCCATGTCCCTACGGCGACAGATGAGTCCATGGCTCCCGAAGGGTGTGAATCCATGTACGTCCTGATCCCTGTTCCAAATTTGAAAGCCAATACGGACTGGGAGGTTGAAAAGCAGGATTATGCGGACAAAGTCCTGGAATTCCTGGAAGCGTGGGGCATGGACGGATTACGCGATTCACTTGAAGTGTGCCACTTGTTCACGCCAGCCGATTTTGAAACACAATTGAATGCGACGGATGGTAACGCTTTTGCGCTTGAGCCAAAACTGACGCAAACAGCCTGGTTCCGCCCTCACAACCGATCAGAGGATGTGGATCGTCTCTACATCGTCGGGGCAGGAACGCATCCGGGAGCCGGAGTGCCGGGTGTCATGCTCTCAGCAGAGGCCACCCTGTCGTGCATTATTGAAGATCTCGGAGTTGGCGAGGTGGTCAGTTCGCCCGCCAAGCTTGCGCCGGTCCAAGAGTGAAAGATCAGGCACGGAAGCTCTATTTCGGCTGAAGATGTCCCACCATAATTCCAAAATTCAATGAACCAGTCTCCGAATACCCTTGTTGAATGTGTTGACGCGCAAGGAAACGCGGTGGGTATGGCCCCCAAAATGGATGTGCATCTGGATGCGACACTCCACAGGGCGATTTCGGTTTTCGTTTTCGACGAAGAGGGCAGGGAGCTTTTACAGCAACGTGCATTGAGCAAGTATCATGCTCCCGGTTTGTGGTCCAATACGGTTTGCTCGCATCCTTACCCAGGTGAAGCGCCCGAAGCGGCTGCGCTTCGCCGTCTGCAGGAAGAACTGGATATGACAGCTGAGCTGTGTGAGGTGTTCGTCATGAGGTACCGTGCCGACGTAGGAGCGGGCTTGGTGGAACACGAATATGATCACGTTTTCGTCGCTCGCGCACTCAGTAGCCCGAATCCCAACCCGGAGGAAGTCCAGGCGGTGAAATGGATGGATAAGCAGTCCGTCAAAAACGCGCTTCTGACCAACCCGGAGATCTTTACGCCATGGTTTCGCCTGGCTCATAACGAAGTGCTTAACTGCTTGGAAACCAATAAGCAGGAGAGAGCAAAGATGTTGCTCACGCCCAAAGGCGACCATGCGGCCTTCCTGTATTCCCACGCGGATGCGTCGGAGTCTGTACCGGCTTGATGTAGTCTGAGAATCGGATAGAGGGTTTACCGTGGTTTTGTGGATCGCTTCCGGTGGGGCACGTACCTTTGAAGCCCGTCCGATCAATGAATTCATAGCCCGGTATGGCTGCATCCGATTCCCAGCTCGCCGCTGGCCGTCGTCTGGCCGCAGATGTACGTGCCATTCGTAGAAAGCATGGTATCGACCTTAAAGAGGTCCTTGATGCCACGCGGCTTGCTGACGACGTCATTGAGCAGTTGGAGGAGAATGCGCTGGTTCAACACCCGGCATTCAACCGCGTCTACCTCAGATCCTTGTTCGGTGTTTACGGTGAGGCGATCGGGGTCCGAAAGGAGGATATGGTTGCAGCGGTTGAAGAGGTCTTTGACGGGCATTATGTCGGAGCATTGGCCCGCGATTACCTTGGTATTACGGAAGAGGACGGCACAAAGGATGATGTCCGGCCTGTGTCGGAAGAATCAGACAAAGACACCTCGTCAGATCAGCCCGACCTCGATATTGGGGTAGATGAGACTCCCGATGTGCATCCCGGGGAAGACCCTGGGCTGGCAATGGATGAGGAACCTACCGAGGAGCACGTTCACGAGATCGAGCAAACCGCATTGGCCTCGGATGGTGATCAGCCGCAGACTGAAAGTGTCTGGTCGGGTTTGGCAGGACGTCAGACGGTTCTGCTTCCGAACATGAGTGGCACAGCGCTTGTTGTTATCGCCGGGATTGCATTCGTCTCGTTACTGTGGTTCTCTATTTCTACGGTCATGAATCTGGGATCAGGAGATTATGACCTTGCCGTTGTCGAGGACACCTCCGCTGTAGAAGAGGTATTTCGCATTGATCCGGTCATCTTGCCGGAATCACTCGAGGTAGCTATCGTGGCTTTTAACGAACCGTTAGACCCTATTCGAATCACGGCAGATAGGGATTTCCGGAAGCCCTACTGGGTAGAGTTACTCGATACGCATCGAGTTGTTATTACGGAACGTATTCGACTGGAGCGGGAAGCTGACCATACCCGGGTCCTGGTGGATGGCTTCCTTCTGCCCGAAACGTGGTTGTTGAGTGCAGATGCAGTAGAAATCACGCGGGATCGAGTCCAGACTTGGCTGGATTCGCTGGTTACCGAGGGAATTGCGCCGCAACGGCAAGCCCCGCCTGCTAACACCGTTTTTGAGATCGAATGACGTTGCTGGAAAGGACCAGGTACCTGCAATCCGCGCCCGTTCCGTCGACAAAGGAGGAGGCGAAGGAGCGAGTGGACGAACTGGTCGCCGTTCTCACCGCTCATGCAGAATTGTATTACCGGCAGGATGCGCCTCTCATTACGGATAATGAGTACGACCAGCTGCTGGAAGGATTGCGCTTTTTGGAGACCAGGTATCCAGCGTTACTTCGTCTGGATAGCCCCAGCTTTCGTGTAGGCGGGGCGCCACTGGATGGGTTTGAGAAGGTATCGCATCCGGAGCCATTGCTGTCGCTGGGTAATGCGTTTGATGGCGAGGATTTGAAAGCATGGTATGAACGGTGCAAGAAGCGGTTGGATGTGGATGAAGACGTGGATATCGCGGTTACCGCGGAGTTGAAGATTGATGGATTGGCTGTTGCCTTGACCTACGATAGCGGACTACTCGTTCAGGCAGCAACGAGAGGGGATGGACGGGTCGGCGAAAACATCACGCAGAATGTCCGGACCATTGCCAATGTCCCGTTGCGGCTATCGGGAAACAGTGTACCCAGACGTGTAGAAGTCAGGGGGGAGGTCTATTTCCCGAAATCAGCATTCGATACGCTCAATGACTCATTGCGAAGCCGCGATCTGAAGCCCTTTGCAAACCCACGCAATGCAGCAGCGGGTTCGCTTCGTCAATTGGATTCCACTATTACAGCAGGTCGTGAACTAGCATTTTTCGCTTATTCAGTGGGTCCAGTTACCGAGTCCGTGGCTCCGACACAACACGATTCACTTGTCCACCTGCGCGAGTGGGGGTTTGGTGTGAATGATCATGCTCGTCGTTTCGTTGATATCACCGATCTGATCACGTATTGCGAAGGGTGGGCTGAGAAGCGGGATGATCTCGACTACGAGATTGATGGGGTCGTGGTCAAAGTCGACGAATTGAATCTGCAAGCGCAACTGGGCAATGTGTCCAACGCCCCCAGGTGGGCCATCGCCTTCAAGTTTCCCGCCCGTGAATCCACGACCATCCTGAATGACATCATCGTCAACGTTGGGCGGACCGGTATGATTACTCCTGAAGCGGTGCTCGAGCCCGTCATGATCGGGGGAGTGACCGTCTCTCAAGCTACACTGCATAATGCGGCCTACATCCAGGATCGGGATATTCGAATCGGAGATACTGTTGTAGTAAAGCGGGCAGGGGATGTCATTCCGGCTGTTGTTTCGTCTGTGTCAGACGCGCGTGACGGTTCTGAACGATCGTGGTCTATTCCTCTGGAGTGTCCAGCGTGCGGGGAGACCTTGGAGCGGCTGGAGGGGGAAGTGGACTCCTACTGTGTCAACGGTGCGTGCCCTGCCCAATTTATTCGGTTGGTTGAGCATTTTGCTTCAAGAAATGCCTTGGATATCGAGGGATTCGGTTCCAAACTTGCGGTGTTGCTTGTTGAGGCAGGATGTATTTCTCGGCTGCAGGACATCTATTACTTGAACCGAGAGGCTCTGCTGACCCTTGAGGGATTTGGTGAAAAGAAAGCTAACAACCTCTTACAGGGTATTGAGCGAAGCAAGGATCGGCCGCTGGCTCGTATTCTCTTCGGGCTCGGAATTCGGCATGTTGGGCGTACCACGGCCGAAACCATTGTCGCCGCTTTGCCGACCATGGATAATATTTCCAGGGCAAACGCGGAACGTCTTACGGCAATTGACGGGATCGGCGAGGTCATCGCGGAGAGTCTGGTAGATTGGTTCAGTCGAGAGCCGAACCAGGAGATTATTCGGAGCATGGCAGACGCGGGTGTCCGGATGGAGAGCCTGGCTGATGAAGCACCTCCTGATGGAGACGACGCGCCTTTCGTTGGCATGACGTTCGTAGTAACAGGCACCTTGCCAAATCTGGGGAGAAAAGAGGTGCAGGATTTCATCAAGCAGCGAGGTGGTAAGGCATCATCGAGCGTCAGCAGTCGGACCAGCTATGTGGTCCTGGGTGAAAATGCTGGTTCCAAGGCTGACAAGGCACGCGAACTGGGCGTGCCCATGATAGACGAGGCTGAATTGATCAAGATGGGAGGCTAGTCCGTGTTACAGACGTTCGACTATGTCGTAATCGTAGCCTACCTGGTAGGTGTCGTGGTCTTTGGAATACGAACGGCCGGTAGGCAGACCTCAGTCCGCGACTACTTCCTTGGTTCTAAGGAGATGCCCTGGTGGGCCATTTCGTTCTCGATTGTAGCTACCGAAACGAGTACGCTTACAGTGATCGGAATCCCTGCTGTAGCTTATGGCGGGGCACTGACCTTTTTTCAGCTGACACTCGGGTACCTGGTGGGTCGTGTTGCCATTGCACTGTGGTTCCTGCCGAGATATGCTGCCGGTGACCTGCAGACGGCTTATGCATTCTTGGGCAATCGATTCGGGGCAAGCCTCCAGCGCCTTTCTAGTATCACATTCCTTGCAACTCGACTGCTGGCCGATGGGGTGAGGCTTTTTGCTACAGCCATTCCCATTCGCATTATCGCTCTTTCCGCGGGAATGGACATAGGCTATCCAGCGATTATCCTGGCGATAGGTGTATTGACTGCGTTATACACCTATGTGGGCGGCTTCAAGGCTGTAGTCTGGATGGACGTCGTCCAGATGTCAGTCTATGTCCTGGGTGCCTTGTTCACGTTGTTCTTGTTGTGGTCTGACATAGGAGGCCAGGCGATGGCCTTGTTGGGTGAAGCTGGAAAACTGAAGACATTTTCGTTCTCAGTTTCAGCTCGGGAGATTCTGACAAGTCCTTACACGATGGTGACAGCTGTAATCGGCGGCGGGATATTCTCGATGGCGTCCCATGGAACTGATCAACTCATCGTTCAGCGTTTGCTGTCATGTCGCTCACTCGGAGATGCACGCAAGGCTTTGGTAGGGAGTGCATTTTTCGTCATGATCCAGTTTGCCATCTTCCTGGCCGTTGGCGCCCTGTTATGGGTCTACTACGGTGGTCAGGATGTCGCTTCTTTGGGGTTGACGCGGGCCGACGAGATCTTCCCCAAGTTCATTGTCGAACAATTACCTACGGGCCTGGCAGGACTCGTACTGGCAGGAATCCTGGCCGCCGCCATGAGTACGTTGTCGTCATCACTGAATGCACTGGCCAGTTCCTCACTCAATGATCTGCTTGGAAGGCAGGTTGCTGAGATGGATGAAGCCAGTGGTCTGAGGCTGTCCAGATTACTTACTCTGGGATGGGCACTGGTATTCGTTTTCTTTGCAACCCTGTTTGAGGATCAGCAGAATCCTGTGGTGGAGTTGGGGCTTTCGATTGCATCGTTCACCTATGGATCTCTCCTCGGAGCATTTTTGCTTGGACTCATGGTCTCCCGAGTGAGAGAATCGGATGCCATCGCAGGATTCATCGTTGGAATTCTGGCCATGATTGCCATCATTTTTGGTGTCTGGAACACCGGGGAAGGTTCGTGGGTGTTCGTATTTCAACCATCCGATGCGATGCGCTCAGAGTTGGGTCTGACTGCATTGGCATGGCCATGGTACACGGCAGTGGGTGCTGCAATTACGATGGTTGTTGGATCCTTGCTGTCCATCCGGCATAGGTGACCCCATGTCTTTTTTGCAACGCCTTCCATTTCTGAAGCCTCGCGTTCGCCCTGTGGGTGACACGCTTGAAGCTGGTGATGCTGCCCAAGAGCTCTCACGCAGACGCAGAGCCCTGGTGTTCAAAGTGTTTCTCTTTGTCGCTATTGTCGTAGCGGCCATGCTGGCATTTCCACGAGGTACCGTGTACCAGTACACGGTTGAGCAGGACGAAATATGGCGGCAACCCAACCTCCACGCTCCATTTACGTTTGCCATTCAGAAGCCTGCCGACGAGCTGGAACGTGAGCGGGACGATGTGCGAAGCCGCACCAGTCCCATCTTCCAGGAGAATGCGGAGGCTGTCGCAGAGCTACGCATGGCAGCCGAAGAGCTGGGGGATCGCTTTGATCGCGTACTGGGTAAATACGCATCCTATGTCGAGAATCGTACACGAGGACGCCTGGAAGTTGCACTACAGGATTCACTGAGTCACGCGGCCGCTGTTGACAGTCTTGGAACAAGGTTTACGCAGCTGGAATGGCAGCTGATGCGCGAATCCTATGTGAGTCAGACGTTGGGATTGGTCATGCAGCAACGACAGTCTGTCCCGGCGCCGCGTTTGGATCGCATAACTCTTGCAGCTGCGGAACAGGAGATACGGCGACAATTGGCCGATGGCATCATCAACATTTCCAGGTCCAGTATTTCTGCGGACTCGATATCACTGCGTATCGAACAACGCAATTCCCAGAGTGAGCGTGCTTTACAGCAGGTGAGTGACGTTAACGAAGCGGTACAGGACGTCTCGGATCGATTTGCTGCACGCTGGCTGGGTGAGCCGGTCACCCTTCAGGTGGCCGAGAAAATGTATGGCATGCTCGTCGAACCGAACCTGGTGTTGGATTCAGAGGCTACGGAGCGGAAACTTGCCATAGCAGAATCTGAAATCGTACCGACAGAGGGCATCGTACGAGAGAATGAAGTCATCGTACGCCAGGGAGATCGAGTGACAGCAGGCATCATGCTGAAGCTGGCATCGCTCAAAGAGCAGCTCTTACAACAGTCTGGAGGTCAGATACAATGGAAGGCAACACTTGGACACTTTCTTGTGACCATCGCCTCCCTGCTCATCTTCTTTCTTTACCTGTACTTGCTGCGTAAGTCGATCTTCCGGGATAATGCCAAGCTGACGCTCATAACCCTGCTTTTCCTGGGTGTGACCGTTTTGTATGGCGTCGCTCTCAGAGCGGCCCTGATCGATATGTACGTCGTCCCAGTAGCGATCGTAGCCGTACTGTTGACCGTCATATTTGACTCGCGGGTAGCCCTTTTTGGCTCGCTGACCTTGGCCTTCATCGGCAGTCATCTGCTCAATTATGACTTTTCATTCACCTTTGCGACGGTCTTCGCAAGTACGCTGGGCATTTTCAGTGTTCGTGATATCCGAAACCGAAGCCAGTTCTTCATATCTGCGAGTATGGTGTTCGCTGGCTACATGCTCGTACTGACGGCCAACTTGTTGCTCCAGAATACTCCAACGGCCCGATTTACGGACCTTGTTATTTTTGTGGCCATAAATTCCGTTTTGCTGCTGCTGGCCTATCCCGCGCTCTGGATCTTCGAGCGCGTATTCGACATCACGACCGACCTGACGCTTCTCGAGCTGTCAGATACCAACCGACCCGTTCTCAAAGAGCTCTCGCTGAAGGCTCCCGGCACCTTCAATCATGTGTTGCAAGTGGCGAATCTGGCGGAGTCGGCGGCGGCTTCTATTGAAGCCAACGCATTGCTGACCCGCGTGGGTGCGCTGTATCACGACATCGGTAAGATGGTCAAGCCTGAGTATTTCGTGGAGAATCAGCGAGGCGGTGTCAATCCGCATGATGGATTAAAGCCCCGAATGAGTGCCTTGATCATTGCCAGCCATGTGAAGGAGGGGATTGAAATAGCACGCAGGATCCGACTACCTAGGGAGGTAGAAGACTTCATCCCGATGCATCACGGAACGACGCGCATAGAGTACTTCTTTCAGCGTGCATTGAGTCAGCACAAGGAAAGTGACCCTGCAGTTCAAGAGTCGGAATTCCGCTACCCCGGTCCTAAGCCACATTCCAAGGAAACGTCTATCCTGATGTTGGCTGATGCAATCGAAGCAGCAAGCAGGGCCCTCGAGAATCCTACGCACAAACGGTTGGAGGGGTTGATTGACTCGATTGTTGATGCTCGGCTGGAGGATGGGCAATTGGACAATACCAACCTGACGTTTCGGGAGTTGAATACCATCAAAGAGTCGATGCTCAGTGTGTTGACAGGGATCTATCATGTGCGCGTTAAATACCCTGAAGACGAAGCAGCTTCCTCAGACAGCTGGTCAGGGGATCAAGCTGCGAACGCGCTCGACGGTTGATGCCGCAGGCTGTATGGTCAGCATGACATGGCGGCGTGCCCGTTCAAGGAATGGTTTGACACGACGTGATGCATCCGTTGTGTAAACCATGAGTTCGGATTGGCGCACAAGTGAGGCCAAATAGGAATCGCCCTCCTCCGTTGAGACGGCGACAACCTGTCCCGAAAAGCGGGTCCGATTCCGGATCTCGGCCATCAGTGGGGCTACGGCGTCGGAATAGCGGGTTACCAATCCCAGCGTTTCGTGATCCATCATGCGCGAAATCGCCGCCAGCGCATCCTCGCCAAGTTCGGCTGCGATTCCCACGACATCCGCCTTTGGATTCATGGCCAGGACGTGCTTCACGTTGGGGAACGGAACCAGAAGCAAATCTGCATCTGCATGCTGGGACACTTCATCCAGCGTGGCCGCCTCACAGGCACGCTGGTAAACGGTTTCAAAGTGCCGTGCACACGCCAAGCTGAGCTCACGAAAAGAGGCTGCGACCACAATCTTGATGGGCTCCTCGTCAGACTCAAGTAAGGATAATTGCTCGTCCATGAGGTAGGAGATCTCGTCTTCGTCCAAGCCGAGTCCAACGGCTTCCTGAAGTGCCGCCCCCAGGATGGATGCTCCTTGCTCCATGCGCGCACTCTTATCGAGCGGCGCCGCATTGGTTATCACATACCCACTACCTTGACGCGCTTCCACCAGTCCCTCAAGCTCGAGCTGCTGGTAAGCTTTCCGAACCGTATGGAAAGAGATGTCGAGTTGTTCAGCCAGTTTTCGAGTTGCAGGAAGCTTGTCTCCAACGCGATATCGACCACCTGCGATGCGGAATCGCAATGCGCTCGTCAGTTGGTCTTTGACGGACTGCTTGGCATGATGCTGAATCTCGATCAAGGTGAGTTCCGTGGGTTCTGTCTTCGATTCGATCTGATCCTACGATACGAAACTTAGTTTACTCGAAGACGCGGGCGGACTCGAGCGAGCGAAGGATGAGTGGCCATTCCAGCCAGTCTTTCTGGTGAAGTCTGATCGAGGAGAGCCCCAGAGTGATGGATGCGCTTTTTCCATCAAGCTCAACATCGATGATACGTTTCCACTCAAGTTGGCCGGACGGCAGAGCCGCATCGAACAAGGATCGCACAGCTACACTTTCTTCGTGTATGTGGATCTCGCAAACCGCACCTCGAACACTGATCCACGTCCAAATCAGAGCACAGGAAGCTGCGACCGGAAAGCCAATTGTCAGGAATGGCAATGCATCGAATCCCTGGAGCATCGTGACCAATGCACCAATCATCACGGGGATCATGCAGAATCCTAAGGGCCTTACGAGTTCAGCACCCGCCACTGCAGGCTTGGATCTTCCTCCAGGGTGGTGAGCACTGAAGAACGTGTGCCTTACCGGATTGTGCTCTATGGGCACTTTAGCGGGTTCCAAATGCTCGGACGAGGGGGACGTCTTTAACTGTTTTCAATCCGGGCGCGGCATCGAAAACTTGAGGAATGCCATTGATAAGGGTTGCTACCGTGGCCGTATCACCAAAAATGCCACCTTTGACGACGAGGTCCATAGGTGGGTCACCGTCTACCATTACGGCATCACGCGGGTCCTCGGCTCCAACAAACATTTTCAGGTCCAAGGTGAGGAGCCGTTCGTCCCCATCATATCCGTAAGCATGATGATGGATGCCTGCAACATCACCTTCGTGAACGGTTAAAAATGGCGTTACGACGTGCTTGGAAGAGATAACAGGGTCAAGGTGCTCTTCGATGCGATCAATGTTCCATTCTAGTCCAGCCGCGATCAATCGTATTGATTCGACCAGGCCAATATGGCCAAACATTCCCGTAGCTTTCTTGTCGGCAAACTCCTGTTTCGAAATCCCTGCGCCTACTTTCTGCTGCAAGGGAAACCGTCGAAGACCAGCGTCAACTTCGCGATTGACCGTTATGGAGTGGACGGTATTGCATACTCCGGTCGCCATGAGAGCCAGTGCATCCATGGCATATCCGGGATTGACGCCCGTACCCAAAATCGTTACCCCATTCTCCTTGGCGACGCGATCGAGTTCTTCTGCGATTTCCGGGTGACGATCGTAGGGCCACGACAGCTCTTCGGTCGAGGACACTACCGAAGCCCCATGTCTCGCGCAGAGAATGAGCTGGTCATACATCCGTGCCAGAAATGAAGACGTTGTGTGTACTACCACATCCGGCTTCGTCGCGGTCAGGACAAACTCTGCGTCACTTGATACGGTGATTCCGGTTGGATTGTCGAGCTCAAGGATCTCTGCGACATCTTTACCAACCTTTTCGGGATCGATGTCAATTACGCCCACCAAATCAATATGAGGGCCTTTAGAAAGGATGGTTCGAAGACAGGACTGACCGATCGGGCCGATCCCAAACTGAACAACCTTGAAGGTGCGAGCCATGAGAAGTACTGTTTCCGATGATTGGATGTCTTGAAAAGAACCTGCACGCTACGTGCGCAAGGTGCAGCCTCAGAGCGCCAGGTCGGTCGGGTCTTCCTGGTGGAAAGGGTAGGCGTAGTGATGGGGAGGATTGAAGTTTTCCTTGATTGAACGGGCAGACACCCATCGAATCAGGTTCAGGTACGAACCCGCTTTGTCGTTCGTACCGGATGCCCGGGCACCGCCAAATGGCTGCTGTCCCACAACGGCGCCGGTTGGCTTGTCGTTGAGATAGAAATTCCCAGCAGAATCCACGAGACGCGCGGACATGGAGGCCAGTGCCGCACGGTCCTGCGAGAATATGGCTCCTGTCAGCGCAAATGGAGACGTACTGTTGAGCAGATCCACAGTGGCATCGAAATCAGCATCGTCGTAAACAAACACGGTGACTACAGGCCCAAAGATCTCCTCACACATCGTGCGGTACGTGGGATTGCTCGTCAAGAGAACGGTTGGCTCTACGAAGTATCCAACTTCGTCCGAATAATTACCTCCAGCCACGATTTCAATATCCGAAGACTGCTTGGCCTCGGCGATATATGACGTGATCGAGTCGTATGCTTTTTTGTCGATGACAGCGTTCACGAAGTTTGTGAAGTCCTCCACAGGACCCACTTTGATGTCATCAAGCTGAGCCAACATGTTGTCCTTGATGGTTGGCCACAGGGATTTAGGCAGATACACCCGGGAGGCAGCTGAGCATTTCTGGCCCTGGTATTCAAATCCACCGCGGACAATGGCCGTTGCAACTGCAATGGGGTCTGCACTTGGATGAGCCAGGATGTAATCCTTTCCGCCGGTTTCGCCGACAACGCGCGGGTAACCGCGATAGGTGTCCATGTTGTTGCCGATGGTCTTCCACATGTAGTTGAAGGTCCCCGTAGAGCCCGTAAAATGAAGGCCGGCGAAGTGCTCAGAGGCAAAGATGGGATCGCCGACTTCGGCGCCATGGCCAGGGACCATGTTGATGACACCCGCTGGTAGTCCTGCCTCCTCAAACAGCTTGTACAGGTAGTAGGCGCTCAGCAGCTGGGTAGACGCTGGTTTCCAAAGCACTGTATTTCCCATCAAGGCTGGTGCAGTTGGGAGATTACCTGCGATCGATGTGAAATTGAACGGCGTGACCGCAAATACGAATCCCTCGAGTGCGCGGTACTGAACGCGGTTCCAAACGCCGGGCGATGAAATAGGCTGATCCTTATAGATCTGCTCCATGAACCGCACGTTGAATCGAAAGAAGTCAATCAGCTCGCAAGCAGCATCAATTTCAGCCTGATAAGGATTCTTGCTCTGGCCGAGCATGGTCGACGCATTGATCACATCCCTCCACGGGCCGGCGAGCAATTCAGCGGCTTTGAGGAAAACAGCCGCCCGATCGGTCCAGTCCATATTCATCCAGTCATTCCTCGCGGAGACGGCTGAATTGATCGCGTCACTGATGTTTTCTCCAGAAAGCTGATGTGCCTTCCCGAGAACACGACGATGCTCATGCGGCGCTACTACATCAATGATGTTTCCGGAGCGAACCTCCTTGCCATGAATGAAGGCCGGAATATCAATGGTCTCGCCTTTCATACGCTTCATTTCCTTGCGTAGCGAGACCCGCTCCGGAGATCCTGGGGCATAGGATCGTACGGGTTCGTTTACGGGATCGGGAGTACGGGAGAACATGTTGTTCATGACGTTGGGTCCGGCGAAATGATTAGATAAAAGCGGGGAAATGGCGGAATATCGAACGGTCTAAGCAAATAGGCTGAAAGCCCTTTTCGGGCATCCTTAGGGCGAAATGTACGGTCCATACAGGGGGTGCCAAACCTGTTCTTAAAAACTTCGTGGCCTCCGGTGGAGCGGCATGTTTTTCCGTTGCCAAGGCAGAAAATACTCCTTTTTCCGCCCGCTGATTTCGCAGTATGGGCAGTATTGGCAGATTGATGGGCCACGTGATAAAGGTCCTTGAGATCCCTCAGAGGGCGATTAGGGGCACAAAGTAGGAAAATCAGTCCTCTCCCGGGTTTTGGCGGCACGATGTTGGCCGATACCGATC
>CALIKL010000076.1 GCA_938018055.1 uncultured bacterium | reverse complement strand
AAACTCAGGGACCGATCCGAGATCTTCTTTTGTAAGCCCATCACCGAGGATCAGCTTTTCCAGTTTCGGTTGAAACGCCTGGTCCAATTCGATCATCTCACCAGCCGCGAACAAGGCTAGGGCTCCTTCGTCTCCCTCTTCCAATAGAACCTGCGAGGACGATCCGGGGCGGAGGCGTCCCCCTGACTCGAGCGCTTCCATCAACGTATCCTCAGGCAGGGTGTCCTCATCAATCCAACGCCTTGGCTGCGACAGGATCGATCCAATCATGGATTTCAGCGCCGAGCGATCGGCCGACAATTCTTTCAGCGCACCCACCGCCCAGGCTACGACATCGTCTCCGATCCCGGCAATCGTGGCACCCTGGTCAAGCGCCGGATCCGCGTAACGATCGTCAGGATCCACATTCATGAGGGCCTGATCCAGGATAGCACCCAGTATTTCCTGCTTGGAGGGAGCGCGGCACCCAATAGAAAACGTCATGCACTCGCCCTGAGCTACACCGAAATGCGCAATGCGCGGTGGCAAATACAGCATATCACCCGGCTCAAGTACCCAATCACAGTCGGGCTCGAAATCGGCCAGAATGGAAACGTCGATCCCTTCGATGAGAACCTCGTTCACGACCGGTGTCGTGTTGATCTGCCAGCGCCTGCGACCATGCCCCTGCAGCAAAAACACGTCGTAATTGTCGATATGTGCACCGACGCCGCCGCCATTGGCGGCATAGCTGATCATGACATCGTCGAGACGCCACTTGGGCAGAAAGTCGACGACGCCAAGCATGTCGCGAACGGCCGGGACCAACCGATCCACTTCCTGGATCAAGAGCGTCCAGTGCGAATCGGGCATATCTGTAAAACGTGATGCCTCGAAAGGACCTTCGTCCAACTCCCAATTGTGCTCGCCTTCACGCTGCACCATCAGGCGACTCAGCGCATCCTCGCGCTCAGAAAGCTTCAAAAAGGCGGCCGGTGGCAAGGGATTCTCAAATCCAGGCCACGCCCCTCTTACGAGTAGGGGTTTCTTCTGCCAGTACTCAGACAGGAATTGCTTTACGGTGATGTGGCCGAAAAAAGAATCAGGAGTCTGCATGGCATCATTACCAGAACAGGAGTTTGAATAGGCGGAAAACAGGCCAGATCAGCAACAGAGCGGCGAAAAGCCAGGCTGCCCAAGAAAGACCTTTACTCGTCTCCGGGAATTCGTAGCCGCAGTAGGGGCACACCGTTTCGGAGCCATCCGATTTAAGAGCACAGGAGGGACATTCGCGAAGAGCCATGTCAATGCACTCGGACACTGTCGATAATGACGGGCTCTATCAGAATCTGAGCATCCACGTCACCCGCTTGAATGGCCCGAACCACATCCATGCCCTCGGTAACTCGCCCAAAGGCCGCGAAGCCCTGCCCATCCGGATTACGCATGCCACCGAAATCGAGGGCGTGCTGATCACCGACGACGAAGAAGAAGGAATGCGTGGCTGAATTGGGGGAGTTCAGGTTACGGGCCATCGAAATCGTGCCGTCGAAATGCATGAGTCCTGTCTCTATGGTCCGCTCCAGATCAATCGGATCATAAAACTGATCCGAGAACTCCATATTGGCCCACGCCTGGACGGCTTCGATACGAATGGAGTCCCCGGGCTGATTGTCCATCCGGACCACGCGGCGAAATGATCCACCGTCGTAGAACCCTTCGCTGGCATAGCGCAAAAAATTGGCACTGGTTCTGGGTGCGGCTACGGTATCGATGACCACGTCGATGGCACCCATGGATGTATGGATCGTGACCGGGACTACCGGCTCGGTTTTACAGCCGAGCCATACCGAAGAGATCACGAAGAGCGCAACGAGGAGTATTCTCATGGTTCCGTAAGGGGCTGATCGGATCCGCTAGTCGAACTGCGCATCCAAGACATACTGCATGACCCGCCGGCCCATGGAAAGATCCGCCCGGGAAAGATTGATGGCCATGGCTACGATCTTCCCCGATTCGGGATGGCGAAGCATGACAGTGCAAGTGAATCATGCTAACTGAACTGGGGCAATTTACGGATCACCTTCCTACAGGCCTCGTTAGTCAGGCATGGCGCATGATGACCACCTATCGCACCCCATGAACGTCGTCGACGGCATCCGTTCCGAAATGGACCGGGCAGCGTGGGAAAAGGCCATGAACGAACATGAGCTGCGTTTCGAGAACGTCGTCGCGCCCCATGTCCGTCGGCGCAGTCGTCACGAAAAGGATCCGGTGGCGGATTTCTTGTTCGAATACTACCGGTTTCGTCCAGCTCATTTGCAACGATGGCACCCCGGAACCGGGGTCCTGCTCATTGACGCGGACGCCGAGCGCTTTCCCGATCGAGACGGGTATGTCCAGACAGCCCGCGGTCGCATTCAGATTCCAACGAGCTCATTTTTCGGAACGAACCTCGATCGATTCGAAACCGGAACGAAGTGGATGCTGTCCTTGCTTGAAGCGACCCAGGCGCGCACGCCCAGATTCGGTTGCTTCGGACTTCATGAGTGGGCCATGCTCTACCGAAGCAAGGACCAACGCCACGCTGACGTCACGCTGCGGGTATCACCCGATGAATTGGCGAGCGTAGTCGAAACGGCCGGGCTTCGCTGTACCCATTTCGACGCGTTTCGCTTCTTCACCGAGAAGGCCCGTCCGCTGAATCCGAAGCAGTTGTCTCACCTCGACATGGTCGATTTCGAACAGCCAGGGTGTCTTCATGCCAATATGGATGTGTATCGTTGGGCCTTCAAGCGCTCTCCCTGGGTGCCTTCGAAACTGATCCTAGATGCCTTCATCCTGGCAATGGAAATCCGGCACCTGGACATGGCCTCAAGTCCATACGACCTGCAGGATCAGGGCATAGAGGCCGTGCGAGTGGAGACCCACGAAGGACAGGACCAATTCATGCGGCAGCAGCGAGCCTTTTCCGAAAATGCCCGCCCGTTACGAGCGGCCTTGATCGATGAACTACGCTTCTTGCTGAAACAACTCGCATCCCTTCACGAAGCCTTTGCAATTCCACGTCCCGCTTCGTAACGTCGAATCCCTCGTTTTGGCCGTTAGAGGCCATTTCTCTCCCGTCTTCTTTCCCGATATGCGTTTTCACTCATCGCTTGCGATCGGAGTGGCTTCCCTCGTCTTCTTCTGCTCCCAACCCGTTGGAGCACAACAGGATGGTATGCTCGGAAGCCGGAACATGGATTTGGTTGGTCACCTGCCGCTTGGCGGCATGCAGTCACCGGCTTCGCCATCGGCTGGCTTTGAGGCACTCGGCCGCGGAACAGGTCACTTGGCCCTGGACCAGGAACCTGGTCGTCCTTTTGTATTCGTTGCCCGCGAAGACGCGGAAGGCTCGGAAGTGGTGGCCATTTCCATCAATGACCCCTCCCATCCGCTCACGCTTGGTTCCTGGCGCCCGCAGAGTCATAGCATTGGAGATCTGACCTTGTTCAGCCACGGTAGTCGCCACTACCTGGCTGTCACGCATGCCGATGGCCTGTCTGTGAGGGAAGTCTCCGACCCGAAAGAAGGACAGTTTGACGCGGCGGCCGACGTACCACGTGAACCAGGATATCACCACGTGTTTGCCTACCGACATTCAAATGGCCGCAGTTATCTGCTGGCTACCGGCGGCGGGGACATCGATGTGTATGACGTGGATCGATTGCTGAGCAGCCAAACTGATCCGGTCGCATCTTATGTGCTTCCCGAAACCGTGACCAATGTCGATTATGGCTACCATGCGGTAACCGCACAGTGGCATGCGGATACCGAATCCGACCGACTCTACGCAGCAGGCGCTGGCGGGTATTACGTTTTTGATGTCACGGATCCATCCAATCCTTCCCTGTTGACCGAGGTCAATTCCGCGGCCGTGCAGATTGGACACGCCGTTTCCGCCTCACCCGATGGAACGCACCTGGTGACCGCAGCTGGCTATCGGACCGCGCCTATCCGCATCTTTGATCTGCGCCCTACCTTCGAAGGCGCCGTTCCGCGCATCCGGGTGGCTGCTGGAGCATGGACTGCAGACTGGCGTAATCTCTCGGAGAACCACGAATTGCGCTGGCCCTTCGTCTTTGCAGCGTCCATGGACGACGGACTCCAGGTCTTCAACATGATGAACCCGTTCGAGCCCTACACCGTCGGTTTCTATGATACGTGGGATGGACCGCGGGCCTCGCTTGCCAACGAGCGTACCCATCGCAACGGCGCCTGGGATGTGGACGTCCGCAACCATGACGGTCTGGTGGCCGTGACAGACGTGAACACCGGTCTGTGGCTCATCCGTATGGAAGGATTTGAAGGATGGGATGGTCGCGGCTGGGGGTTTGCCAACGTGAGCACCGTTCAGGACTGGGACAACGGTCCCACGCAGTCGGAGAGGTGGTAGCATGAAGCAGATTTTTCTACTTGTAGCCGCTTTGGCGATCACAACACCATCCCTGGCCCAGATGGGCATCGAACAGCCACCCCACCCACCACCGCCAGGGCAGCGGGGATCGGCCAACATGGCGGTGATGTCGCACATTCCGCTCGGAGCCGCCGGCACCATTTCCGATATCGAAATCGAACAAGAGCTGAGCCGCCCCTACGCCTATGTCGCCCGGCGCAACGGCGTCATCGGGTTCGATGTCATTGACCTCTCTGACCCAGACCATGCCAAGGTCATACACCGCTGGCGCATTGAAAACGAGGAGTTGCACACGGGCGGTGCGATGGATGGTCGCTACTTCAAGCACGACGGACGCTATTACTATGTGCAGTCCATGCAGCTGGGGCAGTCCGGACCGAATTCAGAGGTTGGTGCTGTTGTCTTCGATGTCACAGACTTGCCCTCCAGCATGTCGGAAGTAGGTCGCGTGCGTCAATCCGACTCCCCGGGCGGCTTCCATAACATTTTCATGTACAGCCACACGTCTGGCTCCCCGCTTCTGTTTGCGACGTCAGCCGGTTACGCAAAAGTATTCGACATGGGCCTCTTCGTCGATGGCGATCAGAACGAAATGGATCCTGTCCTGCGTGATGACAACCGCGAACTGATTGCGCGCATTCCGGTGCATCAGACCGAGGGCATGTGGTCACGTGGCTACCACGATTTCATGGTCCAGTATCACCCTGAAACCGGTCAGGACCGCTTCTATGGCGGCGGTGGCAGCGGCTACTACGTCTACAATGTCACTGATCTGGCCAACCCGGACCTGTTGGCCACCATGGTTGGCGTACCGGGCGTCGCCTGGGGTCACACCTTCACGCCCACACCGGACGGCAACTTTGCTATAGGAGAAACGGAATTCCAGTATCAACCCCTGCGCATCTTTGATTTGCGTCCGGCCCTCAACGGCGAGCTCCCGGACAAGAACATTGACCATGCGGTTGGCGCTTGGCATGCCGACTGGAAGAGCATTGCTCATAACCACGAAGTCCGCTGGCCGTACGTTTTCGTGAGCGGTTATCAGACCGGCCTGGGTGTATTCAATATGGTCGACCCGGAAAATCCATATACCGTCGCTTACTACGACACCTTCAACGGCATCCACAATGACCGCGGAGCCGCCATGGAACGTATGGGTAGCCCGTACACCTGGCAGGTCTACGACGGCGCCTGGGGGGTGGACGTTCGAAATGCCGACGGCCTCATCGTCGTCTCTGATATGACCACCGGTTTCTGGGCCTTCAAGATGGAAGGCTTTGATCGATGGAATGGAACGGATTGGGGCATGCCCAATGTCTCCAGCGCCCAGAATTGGGAGGGCATGCTCGAATGAGCCGCTCCCCCCATCTTGTTGCCTAGCCAAATTGAACTGAATCCCATCATCCAAATCACCCGCACGATGCTTCTTAGATCCTATCTACGCATTCCGGCTCTTCTCTTGATGGCCGGCTTGCTTGTTCCCATCGCTTGGGGGCAAGCCACACCTCTGAAGCCCGGCTCCGACAATATGGAAGTGCTCGGGCACGTCCCCCTGGGCAAGCATTCCAGCGTCACGGACATCGAACTCGAGCAAGAATTGGATCGACCCTATGCCTATATCGGCCGTGCATCCATCGTGGATGGTGGTCCGAAGGGTATGGATGTCATCGATCTTTCCGATCCCTCAAGTCCGGAAGTCATCCACAAATTTCGCCTGGAGTACCAGGACCTGCTCCCGAATCGCGGTGGCATGGACGTGAAGTATTTCAAGACGGGCGGTCGCTACTACGTGGTCCAGTCCTTCGAATTCGGCGGTGGTCCCCACTACGAGCTGGGCGCCGTGCTTTTCGACGTGACCGACCTGCCTGAGAAGCTGACAGAAGTAGGTCGATGGGTGCTTCCGGACAACCCCGGCGGCATGCACAACATCTTTATCTACAAGCACTCGGACGGCAACATCTACCTGTTAGCCACCGTGCGCGGGGACATGGTACAGGCCTTCGACCTGAGGAAAGCCGCTGCAGGTGATATTGAAGACTCCTACGTTGCCACCATTCCGACATACGAGCCTGAGTCGGTCCGTCGATCCTACCACGACCACTACGCTGCCTATCATCCCGACTCGGGAGAAGACCGGTTCTACGGTGGTGGTTCGGGCGGCTACTATGTGTGGAACATCACCGATATCCACAACCCGGAGATTCGCGTCACGTTGCAGAATATCTCTGGCGTCACCTGGGGACATACCTTCACCCCATCCCCTGATGGTCGCTACGTCGTGGCCGAAGCAGAATACCAGTATGCCCCGCTGCGCATCTTCGATCTGCAGCCAGCCCTGGACGGAGAACGACTCAATATCAATCAGCCGATTTCTGCGTGGACGGCTAATTGGGAAAACCTCAGTCACAACCACGAGGTGCGCTGGCCCTATGTTTTTGTGAGCGCCTATCTCGATGGCCTGCAGGTTTTCTCGCTGGAAGACCCGCATAATCCGCAGACGGTGGGCTATTATGATACCTACCTCGGTACCAATCAGGAAGGATTCAGCCCGGTCATCAATGGCGCATTTGGCGTCGACGTCCGCAATGAAGACGGCCTGATTGTCATTTCAGATATGTCCACCGGCTTTTGGACCCTCCGTATGGATGGATTCAACGGCTGGAACGGTGAAGACTGGGGAATGCCCAACATCTCCTCTGTCCAGAACTGGGACGAAGAATCCAAAGAGGGAACGCGCTGATTCCCACTGAATCCCTCTTACTCGAGCACTCAACCACTCTTTCAGCTTACCTCATGAAACGATCGATCTCCCTGTTGACCCTGGCCCTGCTGCTGATCCTGCCGGCCTCCGCCCAGGACGAGACGCCCTGGACTACCCTCGAGCCCGGCTCGGACAACATTACGGTAGAAGGGCATATTCCTCTTGGTGGTATCCTGAATACGATGGATATGGAAGTCGAGCAGGAAATGTCCCGTCCCTACGCCTACGTGGCACGCGGCACGGTCGGACCGAACTCTGAGCGGGGAACGGACATCATCGACATTGCCGACCCAACCAACCCCAAGGTGCTCCTGCGCTGGCGCATGGAAAACCCGGACTTGCACACGGGGCTGGGCGGCATGGATATCAAATATTTCAAGTACGACGGGCGTTACTATGTCGTTCAGTCCACGCAGTTCGGTCAGGGACCGAACCAGGACCTGGGCGCCTACATCCTGGATGTGACGGGCCTACCCAATCCTTCCAAGGTGTTTGAAGTGGCCCGAATCCACGAGCCAGACCTACCGGGCGGCTTCCATAACATCTTCATCTACAAGCACTCGGACGGCCGTGTACTGCTCCTGACCACGATCAATGGGCCAGGCGCCAATATCTACGATCTGGGTAAAGCCGTCAGTGGCGATGTCGAGGATGCTTACGTAGGCACAGTGCCGATTGCGGTCGATGAATACGGGTTCTACCACGACCTCTACGCCGCGTGGAATCCAGACAAGGAAGCCGATCTGTTCTACGGCGGTGGCCAAGGCGGCTACTATGTCTACAATATCTCAGACCCCGAAAACCCCGAGCTTGAGTTCTCGATGACCGGTATCACGGGTGTTGACTGGGGCCACACGTTTACGCCGAGCCCCGATGGACGCTACGCCATCACGGAAACGGAATACCAGTACGCTCCGCTGCGCATGTTCGACATGAAGCCGGCCATGGATGGCGAAACGGAAAATATTCGTCGCCCCATCTCGGCCTGGACGGCCAACTGGAAGAACCTGGTGCACAACCACGAAGTCCGCTGGCCCTATGTGTTCGTGAGCGGCTACCACGACGGCCTGCAGATCTTCTCCATGATGGATCCGGAGCATCCTGTGACTGTGGGTTATTACGACACCTACACAGGCCCGCGTGATGTAGGCGCGATGGGCGGCGCGGTCGGTAACGGCGCCTTCGGCGTGGATGTGCGCAACGAAGACGGCCTGATCGTCATTTCCGACATGTCAACCGGTTTCTGGACCTTCCGCATGGAAGGCTTCAACGGCTGGAACGGCGAGGATTGGGGCATGCCCAACATCTCCTCCGTGCAGCAGTGGGACGAGGAGTCGAAAGAAGGCACCAAGTAAGTCCTGTTTGACAGCGAACGGCGGGCGGGATTTTGGATCCCGCCCGCCGTCTTTTTTCCCGCCAACCAGCGCTACCCGCCAACCCGCCCTTCATGATCCCATGAGACTGCTTTCCGCACTTCTGATTACCGGAGTATTCGCCATGACTGCGATCACTCCCCACGCGGCCGCCCAAACGGCTACCAATCCAGGAAGCGACAACATTCATGTCGAAGGTCACCTGCCGCTCGGGGCTCCCGAGTCAGTCGCTGACATCGAACTCGAGCAAGAACTTGATCGGCCCTATGCCTACGTAGCCAAAGCGCGCTACCGCGACAACTATGCGCGCGGCATGGACATCATCGATATCTCGGATCCTGCCAGACCGAGGCTGCTCAAGCGCTGGATCAACAGCAACGACGATCTTAACGCCGGGGTTGGAGCACTGGATATCAAACAATTCAAGCATGATGGGCGCTACTATGTGGTCCTCGCCACGCAGTTCAGCCAGGGTCCGGACCACGATCTCGGCGCCGTTGTTTTCGATGTGACTGGCCTGCCCGATCCGGATGCAGTAACGGAAGTGGCGCGCATCCGAGAGGTAGATATGCCGGGCGGCTTCCACAACATCTTTATCTACAAGCATTCGAACGGGGCGCCTTACTTGATCACAACCGTTCGTGGCCCCGGAGCGAATGTCTACGACCTGACGAGAGTCATTTCTGGTGATGTAGAAGACGCCCTCATCGGCAACATTCCGATCCCTGGAGAGACAGGAGGACGCCGCGGCTATCATGACTTTTACGCCGCCTTTCATCCTGATTCCGAGGAGGACCGTTTTTACGGCGGGGGCTTTGGCGGCTACTACGTCTACGACATCTCCGATGTCGCAAACCCTGAGCTGCGCATCACCCTGACCGGTATTCCAGGTGTCAGCTACGGTCACACGTTTACGCCCGGCCCCAGCGGTCGCTACGTCATTGCGGAGACGGAATACAAATACGCTCCGCTTCGCATTTTCGACCTGCAACCGGCGCTCGACGGGGAACGCTCGAATATCAACTATCCCATCTCAGCCTGGACGGCCAACTGGGAAAACCTTGTCCACAACCACGAAGTCCGCTGGCCTTACGTGTTTGTGAGCGGGTATCTGGACGGCTTGCAGGTCTTCTCCCTGGAGGACCCGGAAAATCCGCAAACCATCGGCTTCTACGACACGATCACGAACGATAATGGCGGCGTCATGGACGGCGCCTTTGGAGTAGATGTCCGCAATGCGGACGGCCTGATCGTCATCTCCGATGGCTCAACCGGCTTTTGGTCCTTCCGCATGGACGGATTCAATGGGTGGAATGGCGAAGATTGGGGCGTACCCAACATCTCCTCCGTCCAGGAATGGGACGAGGAATCCAAAGAGGGCACACGCTGAACCAGACACCGGCTTTTGTTATGTTGGCCGCCACCAGAATGCTTTCAGAGCGCGTCACAACCGCACATTCAGACCTGATCGAATCATGAAACGTACCACGTTCCTGCTGCTCGGCCTGTTCATCACGGCCTTCGCTTTCAATCCTTCCCACGCCCAGGATACCCCTTGGACGCCGACGAACCCGGGAAGCGAGAACATGGAGGTTCTGGGACACATTCCATTGGGCCCGCGCCTGAGTGTGGCCGACATGGACCTGGAGCAGGAAGTGAACCGACCGTACGCCTATGTGGCCCGCATGCATTACGCGGAAATGGGCGAGAAGGGAACGGACATCCTCGACCTCTCCGATCCGTCCAATCCAAGGGTGATCTACCGTTGGCGTATCGAGAATCAGGATCTGCACATGCGCACCGGCGGCATGGACGTGAAGTACTTCAAGTGGAATGGCCGTTACTATGTGGTGCAGTCCCTGCAGTTTGGAGCAGGTGGGCCAAATAACGATCTCGGCGCGGTCGTGCTGGATGTGACGGGCCTGCCCGATCCCAGTACGGTGCACGAAGTAGCTCGAATCCACGAGCCTGAAACGCCGGGTGGCTTCCACAATATCTTTGTCTACAAGCACTCTTCGGGCCGGGTGTTGCTGCTGAGTACCGTGTCGGGCGCTTTCGCAAACGTGTATGACCTGGGCAAGGTGGTTGAGGGTGATGTCGAGAATGCCCGCATCGGACGGATCCCAACGCCCGCTCAGCAGACGCGCCGAGGATACCATGACTTCTATGCCGGCTACCACGTGGACACCGGCACGGATCGGTTCTATGGCGGTGGCACGGGTGGCTACTATGTGTACGATTTCACCGACATCGACAATCCCGAGCTGTTGGTGACGTTGACGGGCATTCCGGGCGTGCGCAGTGGGCACACGTTCACGCCTGGCCCGAACGGTCGCTACGTGGTTGCCGAGACGGAGTACAAGTACGCACCGCTTCGCATCTTCGACCTGCAGCCGGCCCTCGATGGCGAACGCTCGAACATCAACTATCCCATCTCTGCCTGGACCCCCCACTGGGAAGGTCTGGTCCACAACCACGAAGTGCGCTGGCCCTATGTATTCGTGAGCGGGTATCACGACGGGCTGCAGGTCTTCTCCATGGAGGACCCAAAGAATCCGCGAACCGTGGCCTACTTCGATACCTTCACCGGATCGCGCAACAACGGCGGCATGTCCGGCAACGTAGCCAACGGCGCCTTCGGTGTTGATGTGCGTAATGAAGATGGCCTGATCGTCATTTCAGATATGACTACCGGGTTCTGGACCTTTCGTATGGATGGCTTCAATGGCTGGAACGGCGAAGACTGGGGCGTACCCAACGTTTCCTCGGTCCAGGAATGGGATGACGAATCGCGCGAGGGAACGCGCTGAGGCTGGATCCCGGATTCGGTTGAGGCATTCATAGGTGTCCCCACCGATACGTTTCGACCGTCTTGTTCACGCCATGCGTTTTCTTCTTCCCCGAATCGGCTTTCTCCTGATTCTGGCTTTAGCCGTGATGGCCTTGCCTGCCCGCGACGTAGACAGTGCCGCTTCTGAAGCTGACACTACCTGTGCTGAAGGTGTTTCGCCCGATTATTACGAAATCGAGCTGGTCACCACTCGCAAAGTCTCTGGTGCCCGTCTTGCGAAGGGTGTAGGAGAGGTGACTTACGTGCAGTCTCCTTTCGGCATCTCGCTGTCTGAGGATGGCTCGTATCTGGTGAACATTGACGTATCGATGTCAAATGTCAAACTCGCCGACGGCAAGCAGTTGGTTGCCTGGGTAACGACTCCGCAGTTGGACGAGATTAGCTCGCTGGGTGCGCTCGACGAGAACCTGCAGGTCTCAGGGCAGACGGACTTCAACAAATTCCTGCTCGTGATCACGTTGGAGCCAGCCGGTGAAGAGCCCGGCACCATGTGGACGGGTCCCGTCGTTTCGCGTGGTATGTCCCGGAGTGGCCTGATGCACACGATGGCAGGCCACGGTCCGTTTGAAACGGAGCCCTGCGCCGTATACGGCTACTAATAATCCCACCCGCCAAGAACTGACTACCTGCTTCCAAGACAGTCTTTTTCACATGCAACGCTTTCGATTCAACGGCCTGCTGCTGGCAGCCGTACTCCTGATCCCGGTCCTTCCCGCCCAGGCCCAGGAAATGGATCACTCCATGCATATGCACCACGGACATGATATGTCTGCAGGTGACAGCCTTGCTTGGCGCATGGCGCCCATGGATGGCATGACCATGCCCATGATGCCCGAAATGATGGACGATGTCCCGGATACTGGAGCTTTTCTGCCCGGTTTCGGCATGGATGTCTCCATGCTTCCGGAAGCACGGCCATCCGAAATCATCGATATGGCCAACGGGGATACGCTCCGAATGGATGCCTCCATGGTTCGGCGAACCATAAATGGCCGGGAATACGTCATGATGGCCTACGGAGGCATGTATCCGGGTCCGCTGATCCGGGCAGACCGTGGGGCAAAGGTGGTTGTCGAGTTCACCAACAACATCGAGATGCCAACGACGGTCCACTGGCACGGACTTCGACTGGATAATGCGTTCGATGGCATTCCGGGCCTGACCCAGGATCCGGTGGAGACGGGCGAGACCTTCACCTACGAGCTCAAATTCCCGGACACGGGGATGTACTGGTACCATCCGCACATGCGAGAAGACGTGCAACAGGACCTGGGCCTGTACGGCAACATGCTCGTAGATCCTACGGAAGAGGACTACTATGCGCCCGTCAACCGCGAAGTCCCACTGATCCTGGATGACCTGCTCGTGGATGCGAATGGACTGTTTCCCTACGGCGAGGAAGCCCCGACGCACGCCCTCATGGGGCGCTTTGGCAACGTGATGATGGTCAATGGCATCACGGATTACTCGCTGGACATCGAGGCAGGCGAAGTCGTGCGCTTCTATCTGACCAATGTGGCCAACACCCGCACGTTCAACGTGAACTTCGGGGGGGCTCGCATCAAGGTCATCGCCGACGATGTAAGCAAGCTGGAGCGAGAGCAGTTCGTCTCGAGCGTAATTATTGCGCCGGCAGAGCGCTACATCGTAGACGTGTACTTCGATGACGAGGGCACCTATGAAATCACGAACGCCGTTCAAGCCATCGATCACTTCCGGGGCACCTTCGTTCCTGAGACGCACCAGCTGGGAACGATTTCCGCCTCCGGCTCGGCCTCGGCCGATCATGCGGATGCGTTTGCCGAAGCGCGCACCAACGAAGACACGATCGCCGATATTGATGGCTTCCGTCGCTACTTCGACAAGGCGCCCGATCACAACCTGCGCCTGACCATTGAAACCAAGGACCTCCATCCCATGACCATGCGCATGATGGAAGTCGATACGCTCTACTTCCCTCCCATCGAGTGGAACGAAGGCATGCCCATGATGAACTGGCTGTCCACCGGCGACGAAGCCAAATGGACCCTGCTCGACGAAGACACGGGCAAGAAGAGCATGGAAATCAACTGGCAATGGGAAGTGGGCGATGTGGTCAAGATTCGTGTCTTCAACGACCCGGCTTCCTTCCACCCCATGAACCATCCGTTCCACGTGCATGGACAGCGGTTCGTGGTGACGCACATCGATGGCGTCCCGAATCGCAACATGGGATGGAAAGACACCGTGATCATCCCCGTTGGGTCGACCATAGACATTCTGGTTGATGTCACGAATCCCGGAAAATGGATGGCACATTGCCATATCGCAGAGCACCTGCATGCCGGCATGATGCTCGGATTTGAAGTGCGGGATCCCTCTATGCCCAACGCTGGGCGCTGAGAGGCAGCGGGCAGCGACTGAATCCGGAAAGCAGGCAGGATGTCGTCCTGCCGGCCCGGTCTATTGCTCGCCCAATTGTGACTCGAGCCAGGCGATCATCGCCACGCCGTTATCGTTTCCCGGGTCGAGGCGGACAGACGTCTCGTAATTTTCGAGGGCACCCTCCAGATCACCTGAGGCGATCAGAGCCTCTGCCAGGGAATCATACGGATTGCCCGATTCTGGATATAGCTCGACATTGAATCCGAAGATGCCTACCGCTTCTTCCACCATGCCCTGACGCAGCAACCGGTAACCCAACGCGTTCAGCGTTTCTTCAGAGAACGCCTCTGCCGGCATATCCGTCTTTGCAGCCTCGTAATCTGTGCGCAGCGAGTCGATACCTCCACTCACGATGGCGTAATGCAGTCTGCGACCCAGCTGGTAGACTGGATCGTCGTAGCGTTCATAATTGAGCCAGCGCACAGCGGTCTGCGGTCCACTTACGATGTCTTCGAACACCTCATGCAAAACGAGCATGCCGTTCGCGCTGTTCGAAAGCATTACGAAGCCGGACTTGGCTTCGGGTTCGATGTAGGCAAAGCTTTTGTAACCCGCATTATCACCCCATTCCCACAGGGCAGAACCATCGATGGTAGGCTGGATACCAAACCCGAGACCCCAGAAAATGCCATCCAGGGCATCCACTTGAGCAAGCGTCATTTCCCGGTTCAGTCGGCGTCCAAGCACATCGGACGACATGACCCCCGTAAGAAAACGGGCATAATCCCCTGCCGTCGTGTGCAATCCGAGAGCTGCATTTGCCGATTGGGGAACGAATTTATCCAGAGCCATCCCCATGTCGGTGTGCCCGACTGCAATACGCGAGCCGAAATCACTTTGCCATATGAAACTGGAAGACGTCATGTCGAACGGCTCGAATACATAGCTTCGCGCAAGTTCCTCCAGAGAGGTGTAGGTCACGGCCTCCATGGCATGCTGCAATAACAGGAAGCCTTCGCCGGAATAGGTATAGAAGGCACCCGGCTCGTAGAGCAACGTCAGGGCTTGACCGGGCATGCGAAAATTGGGAAAACCGGACGTATGAGCCAGTATCATGCGCGTCGTAATGCGCTCGTAGCGAATATCCCCAGCCGCATCAGGCCACGGAGCCAATTCAGCAAGAGGCTGATCCAGGTCCAGGACACCCTCTTCAATCAATTGAAGCGCAATCCAGGCCACAATCGGTTTGCTCAAAGACTCGGCTTCAAACACCGTGTCCTCAGTGATCGGAGGGTCGGTTTCTGTGCTGCGAACGCCGGCCGTCAGGATGCGATCAACGTTACCGTTCTCAATGACGGCAATCGCCATGCCGGTGATTTCAGCCTCCTGGATCAATCGATCGATATCCTGTGCCGTAGCCGAAAAGGAAACGCTCAGAGCCAGGACGGTGGCGCTGAACAGGCGTATGAGCCTATGGGATGTCTTGTTCAGGTTCATGGGCCTCATTAAGCGCCGAACCCGAATGCGGTTCCTCGGGTATCAGCTTTCTGCCCCTCCAAAATGACCATCCGGCCACACATCCCATGAATCGACGCCACTTCCTGTCCACCGCAGGCACAGCCGCAGGAATCGGACTGACCTTGCAGGCCTTGCCGTTGAATGCCACTGCCTTCAAGCAACGGGGCCTGTTCACGCCCATCCGACGTGGAACCGGGCGATTTGAATCACGCGGTGGAACGATTGGGTGGTTCATTCATGATGAAGCCGTGGTCGTCATTGACTCCCAATTCCCGGAATCGGCGGCTGTTTGCCGGGGTGGTCTGGCCAAACGATCCGGTCGCGGTGTCGACCTGCTTATCAATTCCCACCACCATGGCGATCACACAGCGGGTAATGGAGTACTCGGAGCCAATGGAACGCGCATTCTGGCGCAGGTCAACGCACCCATGCTGCAACGCATGCAGGCAGAGGGTCGTGGAACGCTCGATGCCCAGACCTTCGCTACAGAGACCTTCGCCGAAGAGTGGGCCGAGCACATCGGGGACGAGACGATTCGCCTGCGGCATTTTGGTCCCGCTCACACCGCCGGAGACGCCATCATCCACTTCGAACAGGCCGACGTGGTCCACATGGGTGACCTCGTCTTCAATTACCGTCATGCCTATATCGATCTCGGTGCCGGTGCCGATACGGCAAACTGGATGACCACTCTCGCGCGCACCTATGAACTGTTCACAGACGATACCGTGTTCATTTTCGGGCACGGCAATCCGGCGAACGGCATTTTGGGTCGTCGGCAGGACGTCTTGATGATGCACGACTATCTCGGCGCGTTGCGCGATGCAGCAGCGGCCGGTATCGATGCCGGAATGAGTGCCGAAGAGACCGCCGCGAAGGGCCTGGAAGGCTTTGAGAGCCATATGATTGACGGAAATCCATCCGGCATCGCGCGCAATATCACGGATGTATACCGTGAAATGACCTCCGTTCAAGAATGACACAGCGTATACTGATCCATCGTTCAACCCCGATCAGCGTAACGAGGCATTCGGCCTGTTCGTGGGTGGATCTGATCTGGATGGCGAAGGCCAGCAGTACTTGTATTTCCTGCTTCGTCGCTCCGGAGAGTTTCTGGTCAAGCTGCGCAACGGCAGCGAAACGGAAGATGTCGTGAGTTGGACGGCGCATGAAGCCATCAATGCCTGGTCAGCTGATTCCAATCCGACAGCCAACGTCGTGGGCGTAACGACCGAAGGCGACATGATTTCTTTCATGGTCAATGATCACATCGTTCACTCCCAGGAGAAAGGCGATCTGCCAGTGGACGGTGTTGTTGGTTTCCGCGTGAACCATGCGCTCAACCTGCACATCTCCACATTCGATGTGACGATGGCCGATGCTTCTGCCATGTAACCGTCCAGCTTGAGCAGCGCCTCAAAGGCGTTCCGATATGCGAGCGGCCCGCGACAGATCCTGTC
>CALIKL010000075.1 GCA_938018055.1 uncultured bacterium | reverse complement strand
AGTGCCGAGTGTCTCGATGTAATGCTCAGCCGAAGCACGGTAATTACCGTATGCAGCATTACGGAAAGCTTCCTTGGCACCATTGATGTCGCCGGAATTCATCAGCGCCTCGCCTTTGACAAAGTAGATCTTGGCTTTGTCTGTGCGGCTGCCGCGATGGATTGCGAGTGCCTGGTCGGCACTGGCAACGGCATCCTCAAACTGTCCTTTTACTTTCTGACTTTCCGCCGTGTAATAATACGTATCGGAATCGGCCTCTACGTACTGCAGCAGTGCTTCGATGTATCCCATCGCTTCCTCTGCATCGGAAGAGCCGGTGCGCGCGCCATTGCGGGATAGAGCCGTGGAGGCCAGGAAGATGTAGTGGCCTCGGATGGCCTCTTCTGCCTGACGAGCTGTTTTCGTATCGCTCTGAGCCGTCGCAACTTCAATCGTCTGAGCGAAAGCTGCGATGGATTCGTCCGCCTTGCCCTGGCGCTTCAGCGTGCTGGCGCGAGCGAGATAGTTCTGAGCGTTGGATGGGTAGTATTCAATACCCTGCTCGAAGTAGCCAAGTGCACCTTCATAATTTTCAGCCTGAAGCTGCGCACGTCCGAGGATGTAGGTCAACTGGCCAACGACTCGTCGGGCAGCACGCTCTACGTCTTCGTCACCTTCGGCTGAGGCACCATTGGCCGCCTCTACATACTTGTTGAGGGCCGTCTGATAATCTTTGGCCAGGGCAGCTTCCCGGGCTTCGTTGTACGTTTCCTTGTACTCCTGAGCGGTGGCCGTCGTACTGCTGAGTCCGATCAGGCCCGCGACCAAAAGGGCGGTGATGAAGGGAATCCGCGTTTTACTGAAGACAGTCATCGAATCTTGAAAAATCTGGTTGGGGTTTCCGGGACCGGCGGGAGAGAGGTCCGTGCTTTCTTTGGGCCCGTTTTCGAGCCTCCTGCAGGCACTGAATAGAGTCACCGAGTTGCAGGAAGTTGCACCAACGCGGCAGGAATTCGCGAAGTTTCCGGTGAAAATGCATTCGTTGCACCAGACAAATGTACAGGCGGGGACTCCAGCTTGTGCGAAGGCATTTCGAATACGCCGTGACCGTGGTGTGCGGCCCGGGGAAGAGACTAGAAGTTCGGGCGCATCTGATGTTTCTCGTAGAATGACACAATCAGTGCTGCTGCCTCTTCTGGATCGTCCGTTATTCGGAATAAGTCCAGGTCCTTGGGAGAGATGTTGCCTGCAGCCAGCATGGTTTCCTTCAACCAATCCAGCAGGCCAGACCAAAAAGAAGACCCCATCAGCACAACAGGAAACGGGGTCGATTTGCCGGTCTGAATGAGTGTAAGTGCTTCAAAAAGTTCGTCCATCGTACCAAATCCTCCCGGCAGGACCACAAATCCTTGCGCATACTTGACGAACATCACTTTCCGGACGAAGAAAAAGTCGAAGTTTATCAAGTGTTCTTTGTCGATGTACGGATTGTTGTGCTGCTCATGCGGCAAATCAATGTTCAGCCCGACGGACACTCCATTGGCCTCATGAGCGCCCTTGTTGGCTGCTTCCATAATGCCGGGGCCACCACCACTGATGACGCCGAATCCTTGTTTTACCAGGCATTTCGATACTTCGACACCCATTTCGTAATAGGGGTCACCGGGCTTGGTGCGTGCCGAACCAAAAACAGAAACGCAAGGCCCAACTTCTGAAAGTGTTTCGAATCCGTCGACAAATTCACCCATCACCCGAAAAACACGCCAAAGGTCTTTGATACGCGCATCTTGCCACACGTCGTAGCCATTTCCACTTGGATCGGGTCGCGAATGCATCGGATTGCTTGCCATGTTGCTGTTCTGGAGGATTGGTTAAGTATTGATTGCGAGTCTACTCGAGGGTCCAAAAGAAAAGGGAGTCGAGCAGCTGATACAAGTCTCGAGGGTACTCCATTGAAGCGCTATTTCAAGCAGAATTATCCATTAACCGTCCAGTGCATGGCTGATTAGGCCTATCTTGACGATTCCTAGGCACTATAATTTTCCGACCGACATGAAGCTCATCATTCCCATGGCCGGGCGCGGTACCCGGGTTCGACCGCACTCACACGTCACCCCAAAGCCATTGCTTCCCGTTTGTGGGAAAAGCATGGTTGAGCGGATTGTGGATACGTTTTCAGCTGTTTTACCTCGACCAATTACGGAAGGAGTCTTCATTCTCGGCCCTGATTTTGGTCAAGAGGTTCGAGATGCCCTGACCGACATTTGTGAGCGGCACAACGCCTCGGCCCGGTTCGCCGTACAGTCGCCAGCACTCGGTACAGCCCACGCCGTGTCGTGTGCAGGTGATCATTTGGAAGGAGAAGGCATTGTGGTCTTTGCCGACACGTTGTTTTTCATGGAGCCGGATCTCGATCTCGACAACTCAGACGTTGTTGCCTGGGTGAAGCACGTAGATGATCCGTCCCGATTTGGTGTGGCTGTCCGAGACGGAGACCGCATTGTCGAGTTGGTCGAGAAACCCAAGGAGCTGATTTCGACCGAGGCTCTGATCGGTATTTACTACGTGAAGGACCTCGCTCGATTGCGCAAGGAGATTGCGTACTTGATGGATAACAACGTTACAGGTCATGGTAACGAGTATCAGTTGACAGACGCATTCGATCGGTTGCTCAAAGATGACGCCGTGTTCACCACAGCGAGTGTCACGGAATGGCTCGACTGCGGTACGATCGATGCGCTGACCGACACGACGCGCTTTTTGATTCGCCACTCCCAGCCATCCATTCCTGAAGGTGCCGTCGTAAATGCCATTGTGCACGAACCTGTGTATATCGGCCCGGGAGCTCGCATCGAAGGAGGAGAAATCGGCCCCGAAACGTCGGTTGAAGCCGGTGCCCAGATAACAAATTCCACCGTCAAGCACGGAATCGTGTTTGCACAGGCCTCGGTGACCGATTCACGATTGACGGATTCGCTCGTTGGGCACCATGCCCAGGTGAACGGATTCTCTGGTCAGTGTAACATCGGAGATCACAGCGAGATCAAGGGCTGAACGAACCGTGGAACCTCTGAGCCGCGAAGATGCCCGGAAACTCGGGCTTGATGTCGTCCTGGAGCGCCTTCGGGAGCATCTCGCGGGAGAGCGTACAACCGACTCGGTTGGAGCACTGGCTCCATTTTCGGATCTCGTGGCTCTTAAGGAAGAATTATCCCGGGTATCCGAAATGCAGGAGTGTCTGCGTTTCGATGAGATCTTTCATCTTGGTGATATCCCTGATCTGAAAGGCATTCTGTCCCAGTTGGGGCCGTCTGGTCTGGCACTGGAAGGTACCGATCTGCTTATCCTGGCTCGCATTGCGCGGGACGCTGAGGAATTGGCTTCGTTCTTCACTCAGCGACAAACGACCTACCCCGGTGTGGTGCAGATATTCCGCCAGCTTCCCGAAGAGACGCTGCCGTGGCGTGAAGTGGAGCAGGCATTGGATGAAAAAGGGGAGATCAGGGACGGAGCTTCGGCGGCGTTATCCCGCATTCGGAAGCAACTTGCTTCGGCTCGTTCTTCGGCACGCGAGGCCGCATTCGATGCCCTGAAAAAGGCCACGGCCAGCGGGTATGCTACCGAGGAGCAGCCGACGATTCGAGGTGGACGGATGGTGATTCCCGTACGATCAGAAGCCAAGCGAAAGGTCAGTGGCTTCGTACATGATGTGTCGAGCTCCGGTCAAACGGTCTATATCGAGCCGGCTGCCAGTCTGGAAGCGAACAACCGTGTCCGGGAACTGGAACTTGAAGATATCCGCGAATGCCACGCTATTCGACTTCGTCTGAGCGAGCCATTCCGTACAGCCAAAGCACACCTTCGGGAAGCTCAATCCTGTCTGACGGCCATTGATCTGCTGCGGGCGAAGGCCCGATTGGCGATCGAACTCGACGCCATCGTTCCTGAAGTCGGTTTGGAGGGTCGTATCGAGATTATTGAGGCTCGGAATCCTGAGCTCGCTCTCGTATTCAAAAAAGAGCATCCGGAACGAAGCGTGGTGCCGTTCGATCTGTCACTGGGCTCCTCACATACCATGATCATAGTCTCCGGCCCGAATGCCGGGGGGAAATCCGTGACGATGAAAGCTGTCGGCCTGATGGCAGTCATGGTTTCCATGGGCCTCCCTGTTCCAGTTGGCGAGAAGTCGCGATTCGATCTCTTCGACAGCATTCATTTGGATATCGGGGACGAGCAGTCCATGTCGGATGACCTGTCGACCTACACCTCCCATTTGCGCAACATGTCGCGCATTTTGGAAAAGGCCGGTGCGGGCTCACTCGTCCTGATTGATGAGGCCGGTACGGGTACCGATCCGGAAGCCGGTGGAGCTACTGCACAGGCTATCTTGGAGGAGCTTCATCGTCGGAAGGTGCGGACCGTGGTAACGACACACTACGGGCCGCTAAAGCTGTTCGCCCACGATACAGGGGGTGTTCAGAATGCCTCGATGACGTTCGATCAGGAACGACTTGAACCCACCTATGAGTTTGCGCCAGGCATACCCGGATCGTCCTACGCCAGGGAGATTGCCGCACGTTCGGGGATACCAGAGGCCATCATTACCCGCTCGTCAGAGCTTGTGGACTCGGGGCAGGCCAGCGCTGAGGCGCTGATTCAGGACCTCATGCAACGTAACAACAGCCTTCAGGACGCACTCCAAACGGCTGAGGAAACGCGGGCAGAGCTCCAAAAACGCGAAAAGGCCCTGACGGAACGTCTCGATCAGATTCATGAGGAGCGGGACGAGATCCGAGGGAAGGCGCTGGCTTCTGCCGACCAGATAATGAAAGAAGCGAACCGGACGATTGAGAAGACCATCCGGGAAATCAAGGAGTCTGCCGCAAACCCTGAACGCACAAAGGCCGCTCGAAAGCGTCTCGAAACAACCAAGAAAAAATTCGAGCAAGGCGTCCAGAAGACGGAGATCAAGCAAAAACAACGACGAAAAAAGCGTTCGAATCCAGCCACGCCGTCGGCTGCTGGCCCTATCCAGGTGGGAGACCAGGTTCGGATGGAAGATGGCCAGGCTGTTGGTGAAGTGGTTGAGTTGTCAGGGAAACGGGCCGTTGTAGCGTTCGATTCTCTGCAGATGAAAACCGAGCTGGACCGGTTGGTTAAGGTGGGCCGTCGTCCGAAGCAGCAGGTTCGCGTATCGCAATCGGCTGCGGCAAGCGGAAAACTGAACGTTGCATCCGTGAATACCCGGCTGGATATCCGGGGTAAGCGAGCCGATGAGGCACTTTCGGAAATCGTACCGTTCATCGATCGTGCCCTGGCCGCCGGCGCGGCCCGGGTTGAAATCGTGCATGGCAAGGGCACGGGAGCGCTCCGCAGTGTGTTGCACGAATATCTGGCGACCCAGGAAGGAATCCGGGAGTTTGGGGAGGCACCTATTGCAGAAGGAGGAGCTGGTGCAACCCACGTCCGATTCTCGGATTGAGTTTCGGGTGCCATGGCTCTGCTGGATGGGAAGTCAGGTGACTAGCTGTCCAACCGTTCAGACAATGTCGGGCCCGTTTGCAGGAAATATGGACAGCATGAGCTGACGTCAGGATTTCAAAAACGGACTACTGGGCCTGTCAGAGGCTGACGAAGGACGTATCTCGTATTCCCACTGCCCACAGTCTGGAAAGGAGGGAGGTTGGTCCATTTCTTGCTACTTTGAGAGGTATGAAGCAGGATCGTCACCTCATAGATTTTTTTCGCTTGCCTCCTGGGGACTCCAGGAGAGCAGGGCATGATTGTTGGCGAACGTTCCATCCTTTGCGGATTCTTTTGATCATGGCGGTAATGTTGGCCATTGCAGTTCCTGCGGATGCTCAGCGCAAAGCGGCGCGTTCTGTAGAGGAGCTCGCGGGTGAACTCCGTTCTTCGGTGCTTCGCTCCGACGTCGCTGACCTCATGCCGAGTGCTTCTGAATCGATCGAAATAGAGCTTTTCGGGGAACGGCGCCATTATTCGCGTGGCCAGGCCACGTTGCTGCTGAATGGCTTTTTGGAAGATTCGAGTCCGACATCGGTTCGGATAGCAAAATCCTATCGGACGCCGAGTGCGGCGTTTGTTGAGGCCATCGTATCCTCATCCTTCCCGGGATCAGAAAGTGTCTGGCTGGCACGCTATGCGCTCATGCGGGGCGAATGGCGCATGCGGGAGCTGACTGTGGAGGATGCCCATGACTAACAGCGTAGACCGATTTGGACTGAGCGATCTGGCAACGGTCCTGATGCGTCGCCGCGCCCGATGGACGGTTTTGTTGTTGGTCCTTTTGGCCGCAGGTACTTGGGCATTTGGTGCCTGGAAACAACACCAGGCCTTGGCCTCCCTCGATCAGCGGCTTGACCTGGAAAGACAGGCATCATTCTCGGCCATTCAGGGCATAGTTGACGCGGAATACAGTTCGCTTGCCTCGTGGGCGAGGGACTTGGCAAGCGATCCCGGGGTTGCCGAGGGTCTACGTCGGGTAGATGCGGGGCGCGAGGATGGCAAGCGCATACTCGTTGCATGGGCAGCGATGCAGACTCACGGGCAGCGTGAGTTCATAGAAGTCTACGACCCGACACCTGCACTTCAGGCTTGGTCGGGTGCTGCTTTCCCAATGGACGGTGCGGTTCGCAATGATCGCTTTCTTCTGCAGGAGCTCGAAAGTCTGGCCATCGACGGAGATAAACGGACGGCATTCACCGCTTGGGTCCCGGTTCTTGACGAAGCAACCATTGTGGGCGCCATCCGCGTAGGTCGAATGGTGGAGCAGCGTGTGCCGGTCCGCAATGAATATCTTCGCGACTATACGTGGGACGAGGAGTGGAGTCGCGAAATTGGTCAGTCAGTCGTGTTCACCTTCGGTGCCGATTCCCCTCGCTCGAAGGATGGACGGTTCATTTTGCGTTCGCCTTCGGATGTACATCTGGGCTACGTGGATATCGAGACGCCCAGTGAGGTCCAATGGGTGGCGGCCTTCGATCGTTCCTTCCTGAATATTCAGTTGTTCTGGCTCTTCGCAGGCATGATGCTGGCACTTGGAGCCCTTTCGACCTTGTTGTGGCGCGAAGCGAAATCAAAGCAGATCTCAGGATCGGTCGTGGCCCTTTATGGCCTGTTTCTTGTTTCGGTTCGGTGGGGCATGTTGGCGCTGGACATGCCTTCCCGTTGGCAACTGGGCAAAGCTCCGCTCAGTCCTCTTTTTGATCCGCAGCACCTGGCTTCTGTGGTCGGAATGGGCGCAATGCGCACCATCGGTGACCTGCTGATCAGCGCCATCCTCGTGACCTTGTTTACCGTGGTATTCTTGCGTGCAACCAACACGCTGAGAAAACGCGTTCAAGCCACGCTCCGATTCAAGGCGGGCGGGTTTACCGGAAATTTCTGGGCTTTTCTGTGCGTGCAGCAAGTAGTCATGTGGGCAGGAGCGTTCCTGCTTTTCGAGGCAGCCCATCATGCGGTACTCGATGCCACACTCGACTATTTTGAACGAAGCGGTCTACTCCCTGGGCGACTCGTGCTCGTGGTCTTTGCCGCTTTGTTGATGACCACGTTTTCGGTCGTCTTGCTGATGGCCCGAATCGGGTGGGTGCTCGCCGATCGATTCAGGCTCACGATGCAAGACTTGCCAAGTGCAGGTCCAACCATCGTATCAGCGCTTGCTGTGATGATCCCCGTCCTGCTGATCGATGGGCTCCTGATTCCTGGTGGCGCCCCGGTGTCCGTCATTGCTGTCGTTTCGGTCATGACGTGGCTGGCTGTATGGGTGGGACCTGCCCAACCCGCTGGGCAATCGCCTATCGTGGCGCTGCGCCGCATTGTGCCGCTCATCGTGCTTACCTCCATGGTACTGTTTCCCATGATGGAGATCAGCGTGGAGGACAAGGCCCGGATCCGCATGGTTGAAGCCGCCGAGTCCTTCCTCGCCGACCGCGACGCACGCGCCATGTTTGCCATCTCGGAGGTGCTGGATGCGGCCGATGATACCTCTTTCCAGCGTGGATGGGAATCGGGTGTCTTGGACAGTGTACCTCTGGAGCGGGCCAGAATGGATTCGCTGGCCGAAGAGTTGACCGTGGGCTTTATGCTCAGCGCCCTGTCGAGCTATGACGTCACCGTCACGCTCTTTGCTGTGGATGGATCCGTGCGCGGACGCTACAGCAACGTAGCACGGCGCCTGCCACGCTCGTTGCGAGATGCAGAAGACGAAACGGAATTCATTCTCTTTGCGGCCATGTTCGAGGAGTTCGGGTCTTCGGGCAACATGGTCGAAAAATTGACCGGCTCCACGGACCAGAATCGGTTCCGTTACGCCGGCTTTCGAGATCTGGAAAGCGATGGATTTTTATTGGTCCGCGCGGAGCAGCGGGCCCTGGCTGAGTCTGCCGGAACGCCATTTCCCAAGGTCCTCGCGCCGGCCGGTTACTACGGAGACCGCTATGCAGATCTGTCGATTGCCGAATTCCGGGGTGGTGTCGTCACACAAACTGAAGGTCAGCATTATGGTCGGAGCGTGCTCGACGCGGACGTAATCGAAGTGCTGAAACAGCGAGCTGAATTGTGGAGGAGCGAGCGCATTCGGGACCGATCCTATCTCACGTTCTATCGCGTACAGGAAAACGTTGCACTTGATGCCGAGCAGCAGGTCACGGCCGTACGCCGAAGCATTTCCAATGTGTTCGATCAACTCTACCACCTGCTTCGCATTATCGTGGGGGGCTTATTGCTGTGCCTCCCGATATACCTAGCAGGTGTACTCCTCCGGTTCTGGCGCTACGTGCCTGAGCGGGGAGAGCGCCACTTCCGCGATCGCGTCCTGAATGCATTTTTTACCGTCGGGGCTGTCACCGTTGTAGCCATGGGAGTGGTGGGGCTCCGCGTTGTGACGGGTGAAAACGAGCGTGCCATCGAGTCGTGGTTGCGCCAGCATCTGGATCGGGTTGAAGAGACTCTGGAACTGGAAGTGCGGGGAGAGGAATTACCGTATCGGGTCCTGGACCGCGTCAGTGTAGACTCGCTGGCAGTGCGAGTAGGTGTGGATTTGGTCGTCTATAACAATCTGGAAGTCGAACAGGCTTCGCGCCCCGAATTGATCCGGGATCGTCTGATTGAGCGCCGGCTTCCGGTGGAAGCCTATGAAGCCCTGTATTTCGATGGATTTCGATTCGTGGCCGTAGATGAACAGCTGGGTGAATTTGCGTATACGGCCGGATACCGTGCATTGACCGACGAACAGGGTGTCCCCAGATATGTCGTCGCCATTCCAACACTGCCTGAGCAGGAGCGAATTGAGGAGGAGCGAGCACGTACAGTGGCCTATTTGTTCGGTGCGCTGCTGTTGCTCGTTCTGGTGGTAATGGTCACGGCGTCGCTGCTTGCCAATACGCTGACACGACCGATTGCACGCCTGCGAACAGGTCTGCAGTCCGTCGCTGCCGGTCATTTTGAGCGTATTTCTCCCATCGATTCGGGCGATGAAATCGCCGACCTTGTGGACTCATTCAATACCATGCAGGATCAGCTGGAAGACAGCCGATCCTTGCTGGCTCAGCAGGAACGTCAGCTGGCATGGCGCGAGATGGCTCGGCAAGTGGCGCACGAGATCAAAAATCCACTGACGCCCATGAAACTCTCCATTCAGCATTTGCGCTCGGCATTCAGTCGGCGGGCGACGGATGGGTCGGATGAGGAGCGATTCGCGGAGAAGTTCAAACAGACCACGACTACCCTGATCGAGCAGATCGACACACTGGCGCGCATCGCGAACGAGTTTTCTTCCTTTGAACGGATGCCGACGCACATCAAGGAAGACATCGATCTCAACCAAGTCATTGACGAGGCCGTGGGCCTGATGCGATCGGAAGAAAACGTGGCCATTACGACCAAGTATGCCGACGAGAGGGTACTGGTCCATGGAGATCGCGAAGCATTGCGCCGCGTGTACATCAATTTCTTGAAGAATGGCATTCAGGCCGTACCTGAGGGCCGTGACGTACATATGTTGGTGGAAACGGCGATCGAGCTGGACGAACAGGGGAGATCATGGGCATTGGGGCGCGTATCTGACAACGGCAGCGGCATTCCACGAGCGCTGTGGGACAAGATTTTCGTCCCGAGTTTCTCGACGAAGACCAGTGGGACAGGGCTGGGCCTGGCTATTGCTCGCAAAACCATCGAGAACATGGATGGCGAGATCGGATTTGACACCGCCTTTGAAGAAGGCACCACATTCTGGATTCGCGTGCCATTGCACATGCCGGAGAAAGGTGAGCGGACCGCTGGGTAGTCTGCCTGTTTACGGGGTATCAGAGCGGCTCCGAAGGGATTGATTGATCGGCCCTGCACCCGGAGCTATCTTTCCGACCATTTTCTGCCACAACCCCGGTTCGTCCGGAAATCATGGAACGTCCCCAATCGGACACGATCGATGCTCCTCCTGAACCCGCGGCTCTGATCATTCCAGCTTTTGCCCAGCGATGTCGCGAAGCTTGCCACGAGGAGTGGGAGAAGGCCGCTGCGCATCCCTTTGTTCGCTCCCTCATCGGAGGAGAGCTGGATACCGAGCGATTTCGTTTCTATCAGATGCAGGATGCGCGTTATCTGGAGGCCTACGCGGATACGTGCAGCATTCTGTCCACCCGATTCAAGGCGCCAGCAGAAAAGCTGTGGTTCATAGACGGTGCGCGACTGGCTATAGTCGTTGAGCAACAACTGCACGCAGGATACGGGGAGAAACTGGGGTATACACCCGAAGACGTTTATGACCTGACTTGCACGCCAAACAACACCGCCTATCAGAACCATATGCTTCAGGTTGCTAGTCGCGGGTCCTTGGTGGAGGGCCTTTCTGCCCTTGCACCGTGCCCCTGGTTGTACACTGACATCGGAATTCGCATGATGGAACAACTGGGTTCGATTCCTGCCGATCACCCGTACGCAGACTGGTTGGCGACGTATGCTGATCCTTCCTTTGTAGCCTACACCAACGAGTTGCTGGCCCTTCTGGAAAAAGTCGCGTCTCAGCATGATGGCTCGGTTCTCGATCAGGCTGTCGAAGCATTCCGTTCCAGTGTGCGCTATGAATGGATGTTCTGGGAGCAGTCCTGGACTCAGCAGCAATGGCCAGTCTGAATCATATTCATGTCACTCGAGTGGCACGGCATTTGCCCGATCTATTGAACATCAAAAGGATTCCAAACGCATGAGGGCGATCGTCATCGGCGCAGGCGTCGTGGGCTACGATATCGCAAAATTGCTGTCCCAGGCCGACCATGATGTTGTCGTGATCGACGTGGACGCGGAGGCGTTGGCCCTGGTCAGCGACAAACTCGATGTAATGACGGTGGTTGGCAATGGGACGTCGACAGCCGTTCTCGAAAATGCGGGTATCAGGGATGCCCGCATCCTGGTCGCGGTGACGGCCATCGACGAGGTGAATATCATCTCCTGCATGCTTGGTGATCGCCTTGGGGTAGATACAACGATCGCGCGCGTTCGATCAGATGAACTCACAAGCACGGAAACGGTGCTTGATTCCAAGGACTTTGGGATCGACCTGATCATCCACCCCGAGGAGAGCGCCGCAGCCGAAGTAGTACGTCTTATTCGACGAGCATCGGCAACAGATGTGCTCATGCTGGCCGAAGACCGGCTGCATCTGGTTGGATTACGACTCGACGCTGACAGTCCTGTCATTGGTCATTCGCTTCAAGACCTTGTTCGCGAACGCCCCGATCTGAAATTTCGCGTAATGGCCATATCTCGTGGAATTCGGACCATTCTGCCCGGCGGTGATGAACGTCTTCGAAAGAATGATCAGGTATTCATCCTGGCTCGACCCAAAAGCATTCCCCCGGTTCTTGAGATGTTGGGAAAGTCGGACCGTCGACTGACCAACATCATGATCCTGGGAGGGACAGATATCGGTGCAAAGGTAGCCTTTCAGCTCAGCCATGAGAAGAACAAGCGCGTCAAGTTGGTCGAATCCAATCGGGAGCGTGCCGAAAAGCTGGCCGAGAATCTGGGTAATTGCCTGGTCATCCATGGGGAAGGGACCGATATCGATCTTCTGGTAAAGGAAGGTCTCTCTGACATGGATGCTTTCGTGGCTGTGACCGCCGATGAAGAATCCAACCTGGTAACGTGTCTGTTGGCCAAGCACTTGCAGGTGCGCAAGACGGTTGCGCTGCTCTCGAACGGAGCCTACATCCCGATCAGTCAATCCATTGGCCTGGACGCAGCCGTGAATACCAAACTTGCCGTATCACGCGAGGTCATGCGTTTCCTTCGCGGCAAGCACGTTAAAAGTGTTGCCACGGTTCATGGTCTCGATGCTGAAATCCTGGAAATTGAGGCTCGACCCATGGCCACGATCACGAAGGATGTGCTCATGAATCTGAAGCTGCCGAAGGGGTTATTGATTGCTGCGGTGATGAAAGGCAACGACATCGAGATCGCTACCGGAATGACGCAGATCAACCCGGGAGATCGTGCTTACCTGTTTGTCATGCCGGGGATGATCGCGCAGGCCGAAAAGCTTTTCGATCACTGAGGCGCTCCGAATGGTACTCAACGTAAGGGCTGTAGCCTACACACTGGCCATCCTCGTACTGTTTCTTGGGGTGGCGATGCTTATCCCCATGGCGGTCGGACTGTATTACGGTGAGGACGTGTGGTGGACGTTTGCTGTTACCTCGGCCGGGGCCATTCTGCTCGGTGGGCTGGCGTGGGCACTGAGGGACAAAAAGGAGACAGAACTCCAGATCCGGGAGGGATTTGCCATCGTCGCGCTGGCCTGGGTGATCCTGTCGGCTGTCGGAGCGATACCGTTCTACCTCGCCGATGTCCTGGTCTCCTATACAGATGCCTTCTTTGAGACCATGAGTGCGTTCTCCACCACGGGAGCGACCATTTTCGGAGGAGGAGGCAACCCGGATATCGAGGAGCTGCCGAAGGCATTCCTGTTCTGGCGCTCCCTGGCCCACTGGATGGGTGGCATGGGCATCATTGTTCTGACATTGGCCATTTTGCCGCTCCTTGGGGTGGGAGGAATGCAGCTGTACAAGGCCGAAGTGCCTGGACCCTCCGCCGATAAACTGACTCCTCGCGTTCAGGAGACAGCTAAACGGCTTTGGGCGATTTACGTGGGCATCACCGGGATCGAAGTATTGTTGTTGCTACCCGCAATGAGTGGATTTGACGCGATCAATCACGCCTTTGCTACCATGGCGACAGGCGGGTTCTCGACCAAGAATGGCTCCATCGGGCAGTTCGATTCCCTTTATGTCGATTGGGTGATAACCGCCTTCATGTTTCTGGCAGGAGTCAACTTTGCGTTGCATTTCCGCATGCTCCGCGGACAGGCCATCACCGTATTCAAGGACACAGAATTCCGTGTGTATTGCGGCATAACGCTGGTAGCGACATTGCTGATCACGCTTGGGACGTGGCAGCCCATGATGCAGGTACTGCCGAGTCGACTGGACGAGGCTGTGTTTCAAGGGTACGCCTCGATCGCGGAAGCTCTTCGTTATGGCGCTTTCCAGGCGACCGCCATCATCACAACTACCGGGTTCGGAACCGCTGACTACGAAGTCTGGCCACCGCTCGCTATCGGCGTGATCTTCCTTTGCTTTTACATTGGCGGAATGGCTGGCTCCACTGGGGGTGGTGTAAAAGTCATTCGACACGTACTCATGTTCAAGAACTCCTTCAAGGAGATCAAGCAGCTCATTCACCCGCAGGCCATCATGCCCATCCGGTTGGGGGAGCGTGTCGTGCCGCCCGAGGTGATGAAAAATGTGCTTTCGTTCATCGTCCTGTATCTGGGCTTGATTGGGGTGGGGACCATGTCGATGGCATTCTTCGGCATTGATCTGCTGACCGCTTTCGGGGCCACCCTGTCCAGTGTGGGCAACGTGGGACCTGCATTCGGGACGCTCGGGCCGACGGAGAACTATGCCCATCTTCCTGATATGGCCAAATGGGTGTTGTCTTTCCTGATGATGGCAGGGCGTCTCGAAATCTTTACAGCCATCATCGTTTTTGTCCCAGCATTCTGGCGCCGCTGAGTCTGGAGGCGACCTGCTCGTCTTTGGCTATGCGCCCCCGGCTCCTTGCAGGTCCGTTTGGGGCCAATTTCTGACAGTTCGGGTCGAATCAGGGCTTCCGGGCAGTATCAGGCATGCCGTTTGACCATCCAAGTGACAGCAGAGACCGGGAATCTGTCCTTGTGTTGTCGCAAATCCTGTCGATAACGCTATCAGTACCAACAGGTGCGATGAGGAGGAAAGGCCTCAATGCACCGGAGTTCAGAAAGATGGGAGCACACGAATACCTCGAAAAATACATCCGGACCGTCCCTGGCGGAGCTATCGCCTGGGAGCGATCAATCTTTTCTCATTCTGGCCAATGGACTGCAACCGAGTTGATTGACGCGGCTGTGGACCTGGCATGGGATTTATTCGGTCCAGAAAACGGCAAGGAGCGTACCGGCCTCGATATTCATCGAGCTGGCAACTATTTCGTGATTGCCCCACTGGAGATGGATGGCACCCTGACGTTTCCGATGGCCGCCTGATAGGTTGGTATCACTCTTCGCTGAAGTCCCGATAGCCGAAATAGTGGAGAACGTATTTCATCTTTTTGGCCTTCATCTTGCCAAAGCCGGGTAGCTTCACGAGTCGCTTTTCAATGGTGGTAAACGGTGCTCCGTCGTTCCACATATTTGCGGCGTCCGAGTCGTATTCATCGACCAGGATCTGCGCAATCTGATGGGTCCGATCGGCCATGACGTTCGTGAACCGATGGACAGCCGGCTTCTCGGCAAAA
>CALIKL010000074.1 GCA_938018055.1 uncultured bacterium | reverse complement strand
TGCGTTACATCGACGGTCATTTCGACCTTCGTTCCTTTGATCTGACCTGCTCGATTTTTCTTGTACATCACTCCTTTGAAGGAAACGGGATCTTCATCGACAAGTGATTCGATCGACTCGGCTTTGTCATTTGAACCAAAGAAAACACCCTGATAGCTGGCAGGGTGGGTTTCTTTATTCTGGAACAAGTAGCCAGTCCCTTCCAGCTCTCCTAGCTGCGCATCCTGGTGGGCAAACAGTGCCATTACCAACCTCAAATTTATTATTAAATCAATAATCTTATAGAGATGCGCGCTGGAGCTGTTCCGATTGTCCTTTTTTTGTTCAGGCGTCAGCGAAAATTCGACAAGGATCGGGTACCAAAGAATACCTTCTGATCGGTGCGTCGTACCTTCTGAATGATCCGGCGCCCACGCCCCGAATTCGTCATCAACGAGATCTTCTGATTCCTGACATGTCCGCACTCCGATCTTCTCCAAAGCAGCTTATTGGCTGGGCCTTTTGCATTGTGATCTTTCCAGTCATTCCATTTTCGACGACTATCATTACGCAGCCAAACTTCCTCCACATCATTGTGCTGCTCGCGGTGATCGGTGTCATTTCCGCAGTTGTCGGGCGTCAGTTCACGGACTGACCGTTCCTACATTCATTGAAGAGCCCGGATGGAGCATTGCGCCATCCGGGCTCTTTTGTTTCAAGCCCGCCTTGCAGCTCGCTGTTACGGCTGCCGGTAGACGAGACCGTCCTTCATGACAAAAACCACGTCATGCATGGCGCTGATATCGGCAGTGGGGTCACCGGAAACGGCAACGATATCCGCAATCTTGCCTTCCTCGACGGTCCCGAGGTCATGCTCCCGATCAATAAGTCTGGATGTCATCACGGTGGCGGATCGAATGGCAACGATCGGCTCCATCCCGTACTCGACCATGATTTCGAACTCTCGAGCATTGGTCCCATGGGGGCTGACGCCCGAATCTGTTCCGAAAGCAATGTTAACTCCGCCGGCGAGGGCGCGCTGGAACGCCTGTCGCATTTCAGGCACAACCTGATTGATCTTGGCAACTACCGGCGGCGGGATCTGGGTATTGATCTCCATCTCCTCCAGCAAGTACACCCCGGCAAGGAGGGTGGGTACCAGGTAGGCCCCCGTCTCCTTGAATAATCGGACGGACTCATCATCGGCGTAGGAGCCATGTTCGATGGAGGAGACGCCCGCACGAAGAGCTGCGTTGATGCCGTCGGCCTGATGAGCGTGGGCGGCCACCTTCCGGCCCATGGATGAAGCAGCTTCTACGATGGCTACCAGCTCGTCGTCCATGAGCTGTTGTCCTACGCCCGCGGCCGTGTTGGAAAGAACACCTCCTGTTGCCGTGATTTTGATCAAGTCAGCGCCACGCTTTACCAGAGCCCGGGCCGCACGGCGGCAATCGTCCGCTCCGTTGCAGACCCCAACGGAATTATCGACGGCTTCCAGAACGTCCGGGCGATATCCCTGGCGCTCACCGTGGCCTCCTGTGGGTGTGATTCCACCCACGGCTGCAACGATACGCGGACCAATAATGTGACCCGACTCAACGCCCCGTCTCAAGGGAACGATGATTTCGTAATTGGCGCCCACGTTCCGGACCGTGGTAAAACCAGCCATCAGGGTGCGTTCCAGATAAGGCAATGACTCGATCAGGACGTCCCCGTCAAGTTTGGTTGTCCAGTCATGTGGGTTGGCGTAGGGGTCGCGCTCTCCCGTCACGTGGGTATGCATGTCCATCAAGCCGGGCATGACCGTCTGGTCACGAAGATCGAACATCGAGGCTCCTGGTACTCCGGCTTCATCTGCGGTCAGAAAGCCATTTTCAACAGCGGTTATACGACCGTTTTCGATGACGATGGTCTGGTCTCGCAGATCCGATTCTCCGGGCACCGCCAGTAAACGTCCTGCATGGATTACCGTTGAGCTCGAAGGTACCTGTTGGGCGAAAAGGGGCAGCGTGAGGAGGGCACACATTGCCGTGACAAGAAGAAAACGTCGCATGCAGATGAGGATGTTGGATTGGAGGGCATGGAAAGGTAATTGACCAATTCCCGGACGCCAAGCGCCTGACAGAGAATGACGCATCTACAAAAAAAAGCCCCGGCCTGAATTCTTCAGGCCGGGGCTATCGGTACCTCGGGTGGGAATCGAACCCACACGTCCTTACGGACATACGATTTTGAGTCGCATGCGTCTACCAATTCCGCCACCGAGGCGTGCGGTCGGCAAAGATAGGACTTTCACCCGTGACGAGTGTGTGGGTTTCGTGTCAAACAAACCAGCTTTAGCGGATTCCGGCTTTTCGACCATCGCGTGGCATCAGACTCCCATTCCGCCAGGAAACCGGGCGAGCCATCCGGCCTCCCTCACTGCCCACAGACCGAAGCAGATGGCCTCAGCGGCATCATGGCGCAGTGACGTTGGTTTTTTGGCTCCTGACCACGCAATGATTTTTCGGGCAAGCGTGTCAGCATGCTTCTTGGCAGCTGGTCCGCTCCGTTGCTGGCGGGAAAGCAGGAGGTCATGACGCCAGGATTCGGCCTGTACCTGAATCAGATCCAGGCTTCGACGCTCAATCTCATGCACCCACGGCAGGGCAATGTCGCCGCCCCCCTCAATGGCCACAATGGTCAATTCGCCCGCTTCTTCAATGACGGAGCGCGCCGCTTTCCGCAGGCGGGTTTTATTACCGTAGTTGCGGGAGCGATACCAGATCAGCCGGCCATCCCGACCGTAGACAGCCAGGCCGGTCCGTAAGCCCAAATCGACGGCCAGTAATCGTTCCTCTTTCTCAGACACCGAATTGACGGAAATGGTGGTCAAGGTGCTTGTAGGAGATCCAACCAACTTCGTCTTCCGTCATGCGGCCCATGATCTTGTGCTGCAGATCGCGACGTCTAAAAGCCTGCATGGTGCGAAGGGCGTTGATCAAGCGTTCTCGCTGCGTCGTGAAATCTTCGGGTTCGACCATTCGGAATTGGTCGATGGTTTGGAAATTTTTCTTGAACGGCTTTTCTGAAAGCAGCATTGGCCGGGCAATGGGTCGCGCCAGAATCATCCAGAAGGGTACGTCCAGCGGCTTGCCATTGTATACGTCCTGGACCTCTGAACAATGTGCCAGCATTTGGGCCACGTCCATGGACCCCCAGGTCGGTTGGCTATCCGGAGTCAGTTTGGACAGCCGCCCCAGGATTTCTTCGCACACCTCGGCGTCATACAGATTTTTCTTGGCCATGAGGGATCCGTGCTCAAGGTGGAAAGAATCAGTTCGAAGGGGTCGGAATCAGGATCAGGTCTTCCTGAGGCGGCGTCATCCATCGGGCGCCTTCTTCAGTGATGACCACCATTTCTTCAACGGAGATGGTTTTCGTGGTTGAATCGGAGAGGGACCATTTGTGAAATCCGTCGAAGGAGAACGTCATGCCGGCCTTCAGCACCTGCGTAGGCACAACGCGCAACTCCTGTCCGAGTCGACCGCCACTCAAGCCAGGGCCGCTGTCATGAGCCCAATAACCGACGGGGTGACCGGTACCCCACATGACCGGCTGACTTCCGTTTTCTTCAAGGACCAGGCGCTGCGCCCGGTCTACTTCGTTACCGGTCGCGCCGGGCATCATGGCCGCGTACGCGGCACGATTGCCGCGTTTGGCCGCCTCCCATTTGTCGAGGGCATCCTGCGGGGCTTCGGTTTCACCGGGTGCCAGAACGTAGGCGAAGCGTTGGATATCCGTCACCCAGCGGTCATGGACCCGGATACCGAAGTCCGTCTGGATGAAATCTCCTGGTTGGATGACGCGATCCGTCGGATGGGAATGTCCACGATCTTTTCCGGAGTTGACGGCCGGATTCTGTTCCGGTGACCACGCGTCGCCAACGCCGATTTCTTCCATCTTCGCCTCAAGAAAGTCGGCTATGTCGCGGTCTGTGGTTTCGCCGCCAACGGCGTTGGCGTACGCTTCCACTTCCCATTGCGCCGTAATTTCAGCCGCAAGGGCCATGATTTCTACTTCTGTCGGGGTCTTGACGGAGAGCCACGATCGGATCATGGCTTCAGAAGACGTCATGCGCGACGTCCACTTCGAAGGCAGCCCGTCCATCATCGACGTGTACTGGGTGTGAGTAAGGCCGTCCGTGATTGGAGAGCGCCCGGTATTGATTCCGATGGTCAGCGGACCAAACCGCTCAAACACGTCAGCCATGGTGTTCCAGATGCTGGCGCCCCGTTCAGACGTGATCACTTCGTCCATGCGACCTGTTTCGGCTAGGGACGTCGCTTCACCGCGAGGGGAGATCGCCACCGATGTAACCGAATCATCTTCGCGGAAGAACATGAAGGCGGCTGTACCACCTGCATTCTCGCAACCGACGTGGTCAGCCAACGGGTCGTTGTTGTTCTCACGACAGATCACCACCCAGGCGTCGAGGTTGTTCTCGGCCATGGCACCGGGGAGCAGCGTTGCAATGCGTTCAGCCCGTATTTCCGGCCACGGATCACCGGTGAATGGAGACTCAACGCTTGCAGGTGACGTCGAACAGCCGATAGTCAGAACGGCGATCAGGAAGGTAGGGGAAAGGCGCATGGTACGGGGTGAGTGAGTCAGTTGGAGCGGCCAAAGATGCTCATGAAGCGGATGATGGAATCGATTCCGGCGCGGAAACGATCCAGGCCGAATTTCTCATTCGGCGAGTGGATGGCGTCGGAGTCCAATCCGAAGCCCATCAGGACGGTGTCTTGGTCTAGAATCCGCTTGAAGTCGGCCACGATCGGGATGCTGCCGCCGGAGCGTACCATGTATGGCTTTACGCCATAGACCCCTTCCATGGCATCCGAAGCCGCCTTCATGGCGTTGCTGTCGGTCGGTGTGAGGGCGCCATGTCCACCGTGCAGATCAGTGAACGTCAGGGTCATGGTATCAGGCACATGCGTACGGAAGTGCGCTTCGAGTTTGTCTGTGATCTCCTCAGGAGTCTGCCCCGGGACCAGTCGGCAAGAGATCTTGGCACTGGCTTTGGCAGGAAGGACCGTCTTGGCTCCTTCTCCGGTGAATCCGCCCCAGATGCCGTTGCAATCCAGCGTTGGCCGTGCAGTCGTACCCTCAAGTGGCGTGTAACCATTCTCGGTCTTCGATTTGGATGCGCCGACTTCTCGGACCCAAGCCTCTCCATCAAACGGAAGGCTGGCAAACGTATCCCGCTCCTCCGGCGTCAGGTCGATCACGTTATCGTAGAATCCGTCGATGGTGACCCTGTGATCATCATCGTGCAGATCAGCGATCATGTTGGCCAGCGCGTTGATCGGATTGTGGACTGCACCCCCGTAAACACCGGAATGCAAATCGATAGCCGGGCCTTGAAGGGTCACTTCGACATAAGCCAGTCCGCGCAAACCATAGGTGATGCTGGGCACGCCATCGCCGAAGAGCGCCGTGTCTGAGACTACGGCTACATCGGCGGCCAGCAGGTCCTTGTTTTCGGAAAGGAACTGTGGAAGATGCTTCGAGCCGATCTCTTCTTCACCTTCAAAAATGTACTTGACGTTCAAGGGGAGCGAGTCCTCCGTCTTGAAATAGGATTCGGCTGCCTTCACGTGCATGAAAAGCTGACCTTTGTCATCGCATGAGCCTCGCGCATACAAATCACCATCACGAACCTGAGGATCAAACGGGTCCGAATCCCACAGGTCAAGAGGGTCGGGCGGCTGGACATCGTAATGTCCATAAACCAGGATGGTAGGCGCTGATGGATCCACCATCTGCTCACCGTAGACAATCGGGTGCCCCGCCGTTTCCATGATGTCGACCTTGTTCACGCCGAGAGCCTTCATGTGATCGGCCAACCATTGGGCCGCCTTGCGGACATCTCCTGCATGATTGGAATCGGTACTGACCGACGGAATGCGGAGGAAGTCTTTCAGCTCGTCAACGAACTGATCAAAATTCGAGTCGGAATAGGCGAGGGCTTTATCCATGGGGGCCAAACGTTGGTGGACAGCTGACTAGTGCCACCAATGTAGGATCCGAGGGAAGCAGAAACACGCGCCTGTCGACCGGTGAAGGATTGAATTCGGGCGATTCAAGCTTTCCTCACAGCTCGGACTCGTCCCGCCATCGTTTAAGACGCCAAGAAGACACGGAATCCTCACGTGCCAGCAGGAAATTTACATTGCCATCCGTGCGGAAAACGTCCCCCTGCTCCAGCGTGACTGTCAGGTTGAAAGATCGGATGATTCGTTCTCGCACGACGGGCTCCAGGACATCCTGCGTGATGATCTGATTCCACTGCAACCGGATGCCGGAGCTGTTCTGAAACAGTCGCCGCGTGCTTTCGAGGTCCTGGGTAAATCCCCATTCCCTATCAATCTGGACGTCGTAATCCGTGTATACAAATGTGAATGACGAGTCCAGAAGCGGCTCATACAGGGACAGATCCCGAAGCTCGTAGGCGTTGCGGAAGTTGGTAAAAAACCCTTCGATCGTAGTTGGATCACCCAGCAGATCTCCAAACGGATTGCCTTCTTCGAGCGCGGGAGCAAACGGATTGCACGCGGTGGCCCACGAGCAAACAACAATCAGGAACGTGATGACAACGAAGCGGCGCATGGGTCCAATATCGTCATTCAGCCATCCAAAGGCGCGGCGAAACCGGATGGATTACTTGGTGAACTCGGCCTTCAGGTCACTCCAAGACGGCTCAGATCCCAGTTCCTGGTCGGTCCACTCTTGCAGCGCCCACAATCCATCCTCACCTTGTCGCAGCATCCACTGGAGGCGACCCTGTACTCGTGTCGGGACTTCGGTCCGGCGGTGGTTGACGGAAAGCACGTACGTCGCATCCAACACGAACTCATTTTCGCTGAGCAACGTCAGGGTTTGATCATTCAGCTGCAGCGAATGCCCCTGGTTGAGGGAGGCGGCCGCCACGAGGGCGGAGAAGTATTGCTCCTCTTGGGAGCGGGACCAGGACAGAAAAACGGATTCCCTCGCTTGCGCTGTCGCTGTCGGCTGAAACGTCATCTCTTCCGACAACGAGCGTCGATAGTTCAGCGTGTTCAGCTCAGCGATGGCCGATTGCACATTGTCGATCACCTGCTCGGGCGTGTCGGGTTGAATGAAGGACCCCGTATCTGAGAGCGGTTCTTCCGGTTCGCGTGTGGAAAATACCGAGCATCCGGGCAACGAGAGTCCGGATGCCAACACCAGGATGGCCATCAGTCCAGTGACAATCTGCCGCTTCATGCGACTGGATTGAATGGCGCCAGAACCTCCTCGACGGCGGCGCAATCCGATTGCCAAGAGCACACACGCTCCATGATCTGATCCAGCAGGATATCCGGACACGAAGCGCCTGCGGTCAGGAGGACATTCAGCGGCCGATTCATTGGCAACCAGCTTTCTGAAGTGACCATCTCTTTCTTGTGTAAATCGAAATGCTCAATCAGGTCCCGGCTCAGTAATCCTTCCGGACCGGTGACAAAATAGGTTGGCATCTGCTCCTCGCAGAGTTCTACCAGATGGCTTGTATTGGAGGAATTGGTGCCTCCCACGATGATGGCCAGGTCAGCGCCATCATCGATCAATGCGCGCGTGGCGTTCTGGTTTTCATTCGTGGCATAACAGAGCGTGTCGGAAGTGTCCGCAAAGTGCTGGATACCATCGTCTCCGTAACGGTCCATCAAGGCCTGGCGAACCATGGCAGCAATCTCAGCCGTTTCGGTGGCCAACATCGTTGTTTGATTGACCACACCAACCCGGACCAGGTCGCGATCGGGGTCAAAGCCCTCTGAATAGCGGCCTTCGAACGTCCTGTAGAAGAAATCGCGGTCCTTTTCGCCTCGGATTACGCTGGTCAACAGCTCTGTCTCTGCCATGTCACGCACCACAACGGAGGGTGCTCCTGATTGTGCATGCGAAAACGTGGCCCGCGTCTCTTCGTGGTAATGCTTTCCGTGGATCACTACGGAAAAGTTCTTCTTGGCAATCTGGGAGCTGCGCGTCCACACCTTCTCGACAAACGGACACGTCGTGTCGTAGGCTTCCACATCCACGCCGATCTCGCGCAGCCTATTTTCGGTCTCCAGTGTGGTGCCAAAAGCGGGAATAATGACGATGTCATTGGCCGACAATTCGTCGAAAGGGATGATTTGTTCACCAGACGTGGTTCGCAGGAACCGGATACCCCGCGACAGCAAATCCTCATTGACGTGTGGATTGTGGATCATCTCGGACAGGAGGAAGACCCGGCGGTCATTCGCTTCGTCCAGCGCTTTGTAGGCGATCTCGATGGCATTCTCAACACCGTAGCAGAATCCGAAGTGGCGGGCCAGCTTGAACCGTACAGGACCAAAGTCCAACACAGAAGGGGACAGGTCCTTTTTGCGCGGATCCGCCAAGCGCCGGGCCTCCTTTACGCGGGAAACGACCGGGCTTCGGTAAAACGTTGGAACGTCGAACTGACGGGCCATGGAGAGCGATGGGTTGGTTGGAGGCTCCTACTCACAGATCAGGGCCGTGTTCGACCCGTACTACGCTTGGACCAATGGAAAACGCGGCCGTTACAGGCGGCGATCGATGCGAGGCAGGATTTCGCGTTTGAAAGACGCGAATCGGTCTTCCAGGATGGCTTGGCGCGCTTCGCGCATGAGCCAGAGATAAAAGGCCAGATTCTGGATCGATGCCAGTTGCATGCCCAGGATTTCTCCTGCTACAATCAGGTGCCGTGCATAAGCTTTAGAGAACTCCCCGGATACGTAGCGGTCCATGCCAGGATCAACAGGCGAGAAGTCGGTTTTCCACTTGGCGTTTTTGATGTTCATCACGCCTTCCGTCGTGAACATCATTCCGTTGCGACCATTTCGTGTCGGCATGACGCAGTCGAACATATCGATGCCGCGATGCACATTCTCGATCAAGTTGGCGGGGGTACCCACACCCATTAAATAGCGGGGCTTTTGGGGTGGAAGTATCGGAGCAACCACGTCGACCATGGCATACATCTGTTCCGCCGGTTCGCCCACAGAGAGTCCACCGATGGCATAGCCCGGGAAGTCAAGATCGATCAACTGCCGTGCGGAGCGCCTGCGAATCTCAGGGTATACAACGCCCTGTACAATTCCGAAAAGCGCCTGGCGGTGTCCGTACAACCCGTCGGTGGCGTCGAATTGCTTCTTGCAACGCTCGGCCCAGCGCACGGTCAATTCGTTCGATTCGGCAGCGTAGGTCTCCGTGGCGTCTCCAGGAGGGCACTCGTCCAGCACCATCATGATATCAGAGCCGATACTGCGCTGGATATCGACTACGTTTTCTGGCGTGAACTGGTGATAGGAGCCGTCGATATGCGACTGGAATGTGGCACCTTCCTCTGTCAGTTTCCGCCGGTCGGACAAGGAAAAGACCTGGTAACCACCCGAGTCGGTCAGAATGGGACCGTTCCAGTTCATGAATGGATGCAGTCCACCAGCGGCCTCGAGGACTTCCGTTCCTGGCCGCAAATAGAGGTGATAGGTGTTCCCGAGAATGATGTCCGCCTGGATGTCTGCGATCAATTCTCGGGGCCACACGGCCTTGACCGATCCCACGGTGCCCACTGGCATGAAAATGGGAGTTTCGATCTCACCGTGATCGGTAATGATACGCCCCGCCCGGGCGCCGGACGGATCGGTATGTTCGAGAATGAATTCCATGATGCGGGGCCTATTCGTCCATTTGCCGAACCAACTCCCGGAATTCGAACGGACGTCTCCACACGCGCAAGAAAAAACGGCCCATGTAGCGACAGAGCTCTCCGAAGTCGGAAAAGAAATCGCTGATAGGGGAGGAGGCCATAATGCTGGAACG